>JAQWTV010000022.1 GCA_029242545.1 Roseibacillus sp. | reverse complement strand
AGAAACCCCGGCTCTGAATTCAAAAACAAGACCATGGGTCTGTAGTCATTTTAAGGAATTCCCATCCTCCGGACCGGCGGCCATCGGGGACATTGTCGCAGAGCGAGCCAAACAGGGGGCGCCTCCCGAACCGATTGGTTAAACCACACAGTAAATTACCGTAAAACTTAGGAGGTCGCTCTAGGCCTAGGATAGGAGGCGCAGCCGAAAACCCTGATTAAACGGGGAGGATTACTCACCGGTGATGCCTCTGTGAATCGGGTTATGCCGACTCCGCATTACATATATTGTGTGAAGTTATAAATACTGTAGGTTAAGCTCCTTATTTTCGCCCAAACGCCCAAAACCCGGGCAAACCCATTTAGTCGGTGAATTTGGATTTCTGGCGGTATTTTCCTGTTCCCTTTACCCGCCCCTTTTGTCATCTCTATTGCCGAGGACGGGTTTTCTGAAGTTCTCCTGAAATACCGGAATGAAGGTTGTCGCAATTGCTAACCAAAAAGGAGGGGTCGGTAAGACGACCACTGCGGTTAACCTCTCCTCAGCCCTGGCCCGGCGTGGTCAGCGCACTCTCCTGATCGACCTCGATCCTCAAGCCAACGCCACTAGCGGGCTCGGCGTCGACCCGGATGACGCTACGGACGGGAGCATTTACGACGTCTTGCTCGGCGCAACGACTCTCGACTCTAAAATTCAGCCTACTCAGCACGAAGGCCTTTCCATAATCCCTGCAGAAATGAACCTTGCAGGCGTGGAGATCGAGCTGGCCAGAATGGAAGATCACCTCCTGATCCTCCAAGACATCCTCCGGAAGGCTAAAAAAAGGGCCAAATTTGACTTTTGCATCCTAGACACTCCTCCTTCGCTCGGGGTCCTGATGACCTCGGCTCTCTCGGCAGCCGATGAGGTCCTCGTCCCTCTCCAATGCGAGTGGTTTGGACTAGAAGGCCTCTCCAAGATCCTCCACGTTATTGAGCAAATTCGCGATTCCGGAGTAAATCCCCGCCTTAAAATCGAGGGCATTCTGATGACAATGTATGACGGAAGGACCAATCTATCCCGCAAAGTCGTCCAAGAAGTCAAAAATTACTTTCCTGAATGGCTTTATCGCAGCGTAATTCCGCGGACCATTCGACTGGGCGAAGCGCCGAGTCACGGTAAGACCATCTTTGAATGGGACCCCAATGGCACGGGCAGCGAGGCCTACGACGCAGCGGCGAAAGAATTTTTGCGGCGGCATAAGCTGAAAGCTCTTCCCGTGAGAGCAGCCGGTAAACTCTCTGGCTAAGATTGCAGAGGGGATATTTACGTAAAATCCTCTCGGTTGCCGATGACGGAAGACGCTTCGGCCACACTGACCCGTTTGGGCCAATTTCTGAACCAAGGATCTTAACTTCGCTCGCTCCCGCCCCCCCGGGCGAGCCAGGCCCGAGGAAGCCCTCCTTCCCCTGTCTTCTCGGCCCTCCGCTTTTCTTCCGGTTTCTGCGTAATGACAGACGGAAGGCTTGCACCCCTGCCCAGTGCGGTTAAAAACAGTTCAACTTTCCAAACTATTTAGCCTGACCGCATGTTTGCAAAACTCTTCGGAATGCTCTCCCAGGATATGGGTATTGACCTTGGGACAGCTAATACGCTGGTCAACATAAAGGATCAGGGGATCGTTCTTCGGGAACCGTCGGTGGTGGCCGTTAAAGCCGGAAGTAATGAGGTTGTCGCGGTCGGTGATGACGCAAAGCGGATGCTTGGACGGACTCCGGGGAATATCATCGCGATCCGCCCGCTCAAGGATGGGGTGATCGCGGACTTTGAGGTAACCGAGGCTATGCTTCGACACTTCATCCGTAAGGTTAGTAATAAACGGCGTTCCCACCCCCGGGTTGTAGTAGCGATTCCCTCTGGAATTACGGCCGTCGAACGACGGGCCGTCAAAGAGTCCGTAGAACAAGCAGGAGCACGTGAGGTCTTCCTTATCGAGGAGCCTATGGCGGCTGCAATCGGGGTTGATCTTCCAGTGCAGGAGGCTGCCGGAAACATGATCGTAGACATCGGCGGAGGAACAACTGAGGTGGCGATCATCTCCCTCTCGGGCATCGTTTATTCACGGAGTGTTAGAACCGCTGGGAACAAGCTGGATGCGGCCGTCATAAATTACATGAAGCGCTCCTACAGCTTGATGGTAGGAGAGAGGACCGCCGAGGATATTAAGATCAGGATAGGGTCAGCAGCAGCTCTTGCCAAAGAAGGCAGCATGGAGGTGAAGGGCCGGGACCTGGTTTCCGGCCTTCCAAAAACTATCACGGTCACGTCTCAGGAGATCCGTGAAGCAATGCGTGACCCACTGGATAATATTGTCGATGCGGTTCGGACGACTCTCGAGCGATGCCCTCCGGAATTAGCGGCTGATCTCGTGGACCGAGGTCTCGTCTTGGCAGGAGGAGGCGCCCTGCTCCGCGGTCTCGACAAGCTTTTGCATGAAGAAACTGGACTGCCCGTTCATATCGCGGAAGACCCACTCAGCGCGGTAGCAGAGGGCACCGGAAAAGTGCTGAACGAGCTGGCCTTTCTTCGTAAACTGACGAGCTCCGAACTTTGAATGATCCATTATGATAGCAGTTCCATGATGACCGTAATGCCGACATGAAACCGATCAATTTCATCGCGCTTGTGCTCTTTATCTGCGGTGTCACATGGGTTCTGACCCTTAGTGAGAGATCGGTTCGGCGTATTCAGCAAGCCTACTATGCGACCATGGCACCCTTTTTAAAGGGTGGCTCCTCGATTGAGACGCGGGCCCGCAATTTTCTTGAGGAGATCGAGCACTCGAAGGATCTGGAAAACCAGCTTCGAGCCATTGAAGAAGAATATATTAAACTCCGGTCGATTGAGGGCAGGCTGCGGGTGCTCGAGACCGAAAATGCGGAGTTGCGGCGCGCCCTTGAATTCAAGGAGAAGTCGCGGCTGAATGTGATCGCGGCCCGGGTGATAAAGCGGCAACCAGCGACCTGGTGGGAAACCGCGATTATCGATAAAGGACAAAGCGATTCCATCGGAGCGGGAGTGCCCATCATTGCTCCGGGCGGACTTGCCGGAAAGGTCGATATCGCATCAGAAGATACCTGCAGCATGATCCTTCTTACTGACGAGCGCTGTCAGGTTTCTGTCCAAGTTGCCGGAACTCCTGAAGTAGGAATTCTCCACGGGACCCGGGGCAGATACGGGGAAGAGCCCCGACTCATCTTGCGACACTTGTCACGCGAGGCTGCAATTCTGCCTGGGATGAAGGTGATTACTACTGGCAAGGGAGGTCTATTCCCTTCCAATTTGCTGATAGGGACCGTCAAGGAATACACCCCCGGACCTGTAGAGGGCGTCGCTTTAGTTCAACCCTCAGTAAACTTTGATGAGCTTGGGGTCGTATTCATCATCGCTCAGAAGAACGAACCTGAGGGATAAGCATGGGCTGGTATCATTTGAGTCTCCTTTCTCTGGTTATCACTGCCTGTATCTTCCAGCAGTTCACTCCTTCATTTCAATCCCTGTGCGATGCAGGAATTCTCCTAGTTCCCCTTGTCTTTCTCTGTGCGGCCGTGACCGTTGGAGCTGGCCCCATGCTCCTTCTTGCCTTTACCGCCGGATTCCTCTGGGACGCTCAGCATGTGATCACCCCCCTCCCCCCGGAACTTGCGGGAAATCCTGAAGTCTACGATGATCCGGGCGGTGACGTTAAATTTGGCTACTCCATCATGCTTTACGCTTTGATGGGATTCTTTATGCAAGGACTACAGCCGCTATTTCGTGAAGGGAAATGGCACATCTCCGCCCTTCTCGCTGGGATCGCTATTTTTCTTTATCTCTCCGCCGAATATCTCTGTGTCACTTTTGTTCGTGGCGATCTGATCATCTCTCGGACCCTCTTCCTCAAAATCAGCTTTACCGCCCTGCTAACGATGCTCCTGTGTCCTCTAGTATTTTGGATTCTCTACCGATTAGCCGCCTTGTTCCATCACACAATCAGCTATGAAGGCCTCGCTTCTGAGAGGAACGCTGCCGACTAGAGACGAACCAGACCATGGAATCACGTTACCGCTTCCGACTCTACCTCCTGACCGCCATCGTTCTCTTTGGCGGCGGGACACTGCTGAGTCGTCTTTACGACCACCAGATTGTCAATACTGAGTATTACCGGAAGCTCATTCCTGGAGAGACTACCATCGCTATTCGTGACCCCGGAGTAAGAGGAACCATCGTTGACCGAAACGGCCAGCTGCTCGCAAAAAATCTACGTAATTACGAGCTGGTCCTGAATCTGGATGAAATCCATCAAGAGTGGGAAAGGCAATACTCCGAAAAACAGAAGCCCGGACGCCGCCGTATTGGAATGGCAGTCCCCACTGCTGAGCGCAGTCGGGAAATTGTCCGCGTTATCAGGGACGGCATTGTCCCCCGCCTAAAGCATCACGGAATCGAAGTCGAATACAGCTCATCGGCTCTGCAAAAGCACTATGTCACTCATGGAGGCTTGATCCCTTTCACCTTCCCGGTGGACTTGACGTATGAACAGTTCGCCCGCCTTGCTGAGCACAATCTCGAGATGGCAGGCGTCTATGTCACTGTCAGGCCTCGCCGGGACTACCCGTTCGGAACTCTTGGATGTCATCTTCTCGGATATTTGAAGCAGTGGGAAAAGGGTGACATTCCGGAGAAGGCAAAGGAGCAATACAACCATTACCTCGGCGATGCGGTTGGCGCTACCGGGGTGGAGGCGACAATGGACGGTTTTCTCCGGGGCTCACCCGGTCGTCGGCTGCTGCGAAAGAATGAAAAAGGACGAATTCTGGGCGAGGTCCTTAACGAACGAATCGCCCCGGCTCAAGGGAGCCAAGTCATGTTGACGATTGATGCCCGAATTCAATTCCTAGTCGAAAACGTTCTGCGAAAAACAGGGAGGTCCGCTGCTGTCGTGATGGATGTCACCACCGGAGAAATCCTAGCGATGGCATCCCTCCCGAATTACAATCCGAATGAATTCATCCCTAGCATTTCGGGTTCGAAATGGGAGGCCTATAAGCGAAACAAGGCCTACCCTCTTATCAACAGAGCTCTCTCAAGTTTCACCCCCGGATCTACCTTCAAACTACCGACAGCAGTCGCAGCGTGCATGCACGGGATGGGTGGTTTTAATCACAGATGTGTGGGACACCTCAAATTTGGCAGGACAGGAAAACTAAAGATCCGATGCTGGAAAACGGTTGGGCATGGTCCCCTTTCTCTCATCAGTGCAATTCAGCGGTCATGCAACCCATATTTCATGCAGCTATCGAGTGAGATCGGCAATGAACGAATGGCGGAGGCCTTTGACTTGCTCAACCTTGGTAGAGCGACGGGAGTTAAACTTCCGGCCGAAGATCGAGGAATCATTCCCGGTAGCGAGTGGTGGCGCCGCGAGCTTCATCCGGGGGAATCAATGACTCCGGCCAGAATGGCGATGCTTGCGATAGGACAGGATGAAAGTGAAGCTACTCCACTCCAATTAGCAGCCCTGACCGCCTGCATTGCGAATGGCGGTAAGTATTATCGGCCTCGAATCATCAAAATGGCAGTGGATCCAAAGGAGGGGATCTTAGTTAGTGATATTCCCGAGCTGAGGGTTGATCTCGTTACAGAGGGTATGAACCGCCAACAATTCGAAGATCTCCGCCTCGGTATGTGGAAGGCTGCGAATGAAATCGGGGGCACGGCGAGGAGAGCCTCTCCCGAGGATGTCGAAATTGGTGCAAAAACCGGAACGGCTCAGACAACCGATTTTGGTCAAAAATCTCACAACGCTTGGACCGTAGCCTTCGCTCCTTTTAACGAGCCCCGATATGCAGTTGCCGTTATGGTCCAAAACGGAAAATCTGGAGGAAAAGTGTGCGGACCTCTGGTTAACCTGATCTTCAGAGGGCTATTTGCAGCGGAAAATGGGCTGAGGCTCCCTCTCCGCCGAATGGGCGAAGTCGCCGGAAATTTCGAGCCAATCGAAGAAATCACCCTTCCTGAGGGTGATCTTCTTGCCCTAGCTATTGACGAAGAGGGCGAAACAGGCGAGGAAGCTGCAGATGCGCAGCTTCCTGGGACGGCCGTCAAAGTACGTCCCCGGGCGATACCCCTGCCCTCGATCACCCCCGACGCAGACTCGGGAAACTCCCCAAACCGGGAAACCCAGCGCCGCGCCGATTAGGTTCCAAGGGCGCACCTCCCGATCCAAAAATCCTTAAACCAACTTTCCAACCCATGTTGAAAAAGATCAGACGAGCCCTCCGAATTGGCAATATCGATGCCAGAGAAGGAAACACCATTGTTATTAATGCCGAGAAACTCGAACGCAGGGTAGCCTTGCTCGAGGATGGCGTGCTCGAGGAGTACGAAATTGAACGGGAGGGAGATATGAACATTGTCGGGAGTATCTTCAAAGGACGTGTCAAAAATATCGAGCCAGGACTCAAGGCAATGTTTGTCGATATCGGAATGGAGAAAAACGCGTTTCTTCACTTCTGGGATGCCATCCCGGCAGCCCTTGACAACAGCATGGAGGAAATTCACCGGCAAGGCCGGTCCAAAAAAAAGGCACGACCAAAGAAAATCACCTCCAAGGAAATTCCCAGCCTATACCCGGTAGGGTCAGAGCTTGTTATCCAGGTCTCCAAGGGACCAATCGGCAACAAGGGTCCCAGAGTCACAACCAACGTCTCCCTGCCGGGCCGCTATCTCGTCCTCACTCCTTTTGCCGACCAGTTTGGTATTTCCCGTAAGATCGAGGATCCAGAGGAACGGACACGACTTCGCCGCATCATGCAGCGCCTGGCAGTACCTGAAGGCATGGGTATTATCATGCGGACTGTAGCGGCCGGAAAGCGGCATCGCCATTTCGTGCGGGACCTGGCTATGCTGCTGGAACAGTTTGAGGATGTCGAAGAGGTTCGAGATGCAAATCCAGCACCGGTCTGTGTATTTGAAGAGCCGAAACTGATTGAGCGGACTGCCCGCGATTTCCTGACAGAAGAGATTGATCAGGTGGTTTGTGACGACGCAGATACTACGGAAGCAATCAAGCTCATCGCCGAGAAAATTTCTGGGAGGGCGAAGAGGCGAGTACATCATCTTCAGACCCAGCAGCCTCTTTTTGAAGAGATCGGCGTTCAAAAGCAGATCGATGAGGCTTTTCTACGACAGGTATGGCTTCCCTGCGGAGGCTATATCGTCATCGACGAGACAGAGGCCCTGATCTCGATCGATGTGAATACCGGCCGCAATAGAGGATCAAAAAACGTCGATAAAATGATCCTCGAAACCAACATCGAGGCCGCTCATGAAACTGCCCGCCAACTCCGTCTTCGGAACGTAGGCGGCCTCGTGGTAGTCGACTTCATCGACATGCGCCACCGGAGAGATCAGCAGGCTGTTTACCGCACAATGAAGGAGCGCCTGCGGAGGGACCGAGCGAAAACGCAGGTGCTTCAGATCTCAGCTGTTGGCCTGATGGAGATGACCCGTCAACGTCTCAATGAAAGCCTAAGGGACGCTCTCCTTGAGCCATGTCCCTACTGTGCAGGATCCGGCAAGGTAAAGACCACTCTGACGATGAGCATAGAAATTCAGCGTGAGCTCAACACGGTCCTTTCAACCAGTCGGGATGAGATCGGTGATGTCATTGTTGTTGTGAGCCCCGATGTTCTTAATCGGTTCAAAGCCGAGGACGCGGAAATTCTGATGGAACTTGAGCGCAGCCACAATGGACGTCTCATATTCCGTAGTGATCCAAACCTGCACCGAGAACGCTACTCAGTCCTCGACGCTGAAACTGAGAGACGTCTTGTAGACAAATAGGGCCGACTCAGGAATAGCCCTTGCATCCAGTAGGGCATTCTTTGCCCTAGTTACAGGTCGAACAAACTAAGGGCAGATCGAGTTATCCCGCAACCTCCTGCAGTGCACGTAACTTCTCAAGCGCTGCGCCAGATTCGACTAACTCACGCGCTTGTTGGATTCCGGCTTGGAGATCTTTCGCCAAACCGACACAAGTCAGGCCTGCGCCAGCGTTAAGGAGAACAATATCAAGACGAGGGCCTCTGTCTCTACCTGCAAGAATATCGGTGAGGAGACGCGCGTTTTGTTTCGCATCTCCTCCTCTCAGGTCCTCGGGACTGGCCTCCATCATCCCATAGTCCTGAGGCCTGATCACCTCCTTGATATCCTCCCCTTCGAAGGCTCTACAGATAGTGGTCGGCCCCATCGTGCTCAGCTCGTCTACAGGGCGGCCATCAAGGGTTTCTCCATGGACTGCCCATGCAGACCTGCGTCCCAAACGCTGAAGAATATCGGTGTAAACCGGCGGAAGCTCAGGACTGAAGACTCCTACCAACTGACAGTCCGGACGAGCGGGATTAAGAAGAGGACCGATCAGATTAAAGATCGTTCGAACCCCTCTCTCAGCTAGCAATTTACGAACCGGCATAATCGCCTTGAACGCGGGGTGGTATAACGGCGCGAAAAGAAAGCCTAATCCGGCTGTGGTTAAACAATCGCGAAACCTCTCCGGGGAAAGATCAATCCTTACGCCGAGCTCCTCAAGGACATCTGCACCACCGCTCTTGGAGGTGATCCCCCTGTTGCCATGCTTCAAAACCACCGCTCCACCTGCGGCAATCACGAACATCGAAGTCGTTGAGACATTAAAAAGATTCAATTTATCTCCACCGGTCCCACAAACATCGATGGTAGGTTGCTCCAACGAGAGCTGCTGGACCTCCGGGTCGACAGCTCGCTCCACTAACTCGGAAACAAAAAGAGCGATCTCGGCCGCAGTTTCACCCTTCTTCGCAAAGCCCTCAAGAAATCGGACCTTGCCCACGGTCTCGGCATCCTCATCGACTAGGATTCGAACGATCTCACGAACATCGGATGAATCCAATTCCCTACCTCTCTCAACGCAATCAATATAGCTCTTCATCTTTCAATCGCCCTTAGCATTCTGTGGGAATCGACATGGCGGAATCTATCCAAAATAAGCCGGCTCATTACCGTCTTTCCATTTGATATTGCATCCACTACTGGGAAATGGATTTTGCGGAGGATCCTCTCCCGCTATCAGACTACCGATCGCATTTCGCATATCTATTCCGGTAACCTCTCCGCCTTTTTTCGGTCGTGATTCGTCGAATTGGCCCGCATAAAAGAGCAGACCTCTGGCATCCAGAAGAAAAAAGTCAGGGGTACAGGCCGCCGACCAAGCCTTTGCCACTTCTTGATTCTCATCATAGAGATAGGGAAACGACCAGCCATAATCAGTTGCAAAGGACCCCATCAGCTTCGGATGATCTTCGGGGTAATTTGTGACATCATTCGACATGATAGCCACTGTATTGACTCCCTTTGAGGCAACCTCCTCCGCCAACTTTCCAACAGCTTCTGCAAGATGAATCACGTAGGGACAATGGTTACAGGCGAAAAACACCAATAGCCCCTGCTCCCCTTTTAGCTCGGAGAGGGAATGGATTTCTCCCCCGGGCTCTGGAAGCTGGAATTCAGGCGCGACATCACCCGGCTGCAGACGAAATGTGGATTGAACCTCAGACATTACACATCCGGGATAAAACACCTGACGCTTGCCGTGAAGTGAAAACGGAGCAACTATGACCCAAGTTTACACCGATGTTCACTGATCGCGAGAAGGAGCGCTACGAACGCCATCTAAGCCTCTCAAGCTTCGGCGCTGAGGGACAGGCTGCCCTCCGCAACGCCTCTGCCCTGTGTGTAGGGGCCGGCGGACTAGGCTCTCCCTCTTCTCTCTACTTAGCCGCCGCGGGCATAGGAAGACTGGGGATCGTAGATCATGATACCGTTGATCTATCGAACCTCCAGCGCCAGATCCTTCACGACGAGCTATCTATCGGCAGCCCTAAGGCTCAGAGTGCACACCAGCGTCTCTCGAGCTTGAACTCTGACGTTGATCTAGATATCTATCCAGAACGGCTTGAGAAGGAAAACGTCATGGCTCTATTCAGCCGCTACGACCTGATTCTTGATGGTTCGGATAACTTCCCCACCCGCTTCCTCGTGGCCGATGCCGCATGGCTCCTGGGAAAACCATTAGTAGCAGGCGCGATTCACCAATTTGAGGGTCAGCTTACCGTCTTTGACCCCAACCTTTCCTCCCCTTGCTACCGCTGTCTCCTCCCAGACCCCCCTCCGCCCGGGACTGTCCCCACATGAGAGGAAGCGGGCGTCCTAGGCGCTCTTCCCGGCGTGATCGGGACCCTTCAGGCGATGGAAGCGATTAAGATACTCACCGGGCATGGAGTGTCTCTCGCCGGTCGTATGCTCCATTACGATGCGACCAACGCACGCATGCGGGAGATTTCCCTCAAACCAGATATATCCTGCAAACTATGCGGGAATACTCCCACAATTACCAAGCCAGGGATTCCTTCAATCGCTCCAGGTGATCAAGCCACAATGAAAGAAATTGCCGCGAATTCAGCATTGGCACTGATTCAGGATGGCTTTGACGGCATCCTTCTTGATGTCCGTGAAGCACAGGAATACGCTTGGGCCCATCTCGAGGGCTGCACGCTCGCACCACTCAGCGAGCTATCAAAACACCTGGAAGCGCTCCCGCGTGATGTCCCCTATCTTGTTTACTGCAAGGTCGGACAGAGAAGTGCACGCGCAGGAACTATGATGCTTGAGGCAGGATTCCAGAATGTCACCAACTTAAATGGAGGTATTATGGACTGGATGCGGCTAGGCGGCCCCGTGATTCAACCGTAGACCCTTTCCCTTTGCTCTACACACCAGCTTCCGACCTCCCTGTATTGCGATGCACCCAGATGCTTTGCACCAGCCCAAGGAGGAACATACAGATTAGGACAAAGGTTCCCGAATAGCTGATCAGTGGTAGGGGAATCCCCGTGATCGGCATGATCGAAACACACATTCCGATATTCTCAAAAATGTGGGCGAACAAAAGCCCAACGACTCCTGCAGCAATAATCTGGCCCGCGAAATCTCGGCTGTAAAACGCGACAAAGAGGCACTGGATCAAAAGGAGGGCGAATCCGGTAAGGAGCAGGAGGCTCCCCCGAAATCCCTGCTCCTCAGCGATCACGGCAAAAATGTAGTCATTATGGGCAGTCTTCCAGGGAATGTCCTTTCGATGGTGCAGAGAATCCTTGGACTCGCTACCATATCCGGCTCCTCTCCAGCCGGCCTTACCGACTGCCATTGTCACCCGGTATTCTGCATAGTTTTTATCAGTGTTCGCAATCTGCCCGGTTTGAACATTTTCCAGATAATTGTTCACTCGCGCATACCCACGCTCGGAGACTCCTGGCAACACTATGAAGTATATAATTGGTAATACTCCTGCTCCAATCAATCCCATGAATAGGAGGTAACGATACGGAATACCTCCCACCAGCATCGTGACGAAAGCAACAGGCAACCAAACGATTGCCGAACCCATGTCCCCGTTTTTCACAACAAGGAGAAATGGGATACCGCATAAGAAACCGATAATGCCCAACCGACAGGCCGGATGCCCTAGCCACCGCTGGATTCTTGGGAGAACCTGAAAGCTGAGCCCCACCATTATAATACCTGCCGCTATCACAATTTGAGTGGGCTGGAAGCTCAGTCCCATCAATGTAAGCTGATGCACCTCGGACTCTTGAGACATCAGCACAAGGAGCATTCCTATCCCCAAGCCATACATTGGGATGCCTAGCCACATGAGCCACCGGTAATCTGTAAGAGCCACCGCAAAATAAACCAGGCTGCCAACGACAATCCAAAGCTTCTGTCGATCAGCAAACCATGCACCCCACTGCTCTGGATGATCCCCTAAACCGGAAACCGGAATGTGCCGGGCTGCGCTTTCGATGCTGAATACTCCGAACACCAGAAGTCCATACATGGTGAGGACCAGGACCCAATTCATCCCGAGAAATTTCCGGAAAAGCGGTGTCATTTACTAATAGCCTCAGGAGGATACAGACAAAAACAGATGAGACAAGAAACGACCGCAACCTAGCAGCCCTCAGTTATCAAGAAACCCCGTTAGCGGGCTGGTGGCCTCCGCTCGCTCGCTTTGCATCGGCAATCCAGCGGCAAACGCGCCACGACCTGCCTCAACCGCCCCTCTGAAAGCTCTCGCCATCGCTACCGGATCACCAGCAACCGCGATCGCCGTATTTACAAGGACCGCGGAGGCCCCCATTTCGATGGCCTCTGCGGCATGGCTGGGCGCACCGATTCCAGCGTCAACTATCACCGGTATCGTTGCCTGCTCAATGATGATGCGGATCTGGTCCCTGGTCACAAGGCCCATATTGGATCCAATTGGAGCACCCAGCGGCATTACGGTCGCAACCCCAACATCTTCGAGGCGTTTGGCCAATACCGGGTCCGCATTAATATATGGGAGCACCGTAAACCCCTCGGCCACGAGAATCTCTGCCGCTTTAAGAGTTTCTACAGGATCTGGAAGAAGATAGGTTGGGTCAGGATGTATCTCTAGTTTGATCCATTTTGGCAGACCGGCAGCCTCAGCAAGCTTGGCCAACCTGACAGCTTCATCCGCATTCATAGCACCACTAGTGTTAGCCAGCAGCAGGTAGCTATCGGGATCTACAAAATCGAGAATATTGGCAAACGGGTCATTGCCACCAGTCACATCCGCCCTTCTGAGAGCAACTGTTACGATCTCAGTGCCGGAGGCCACAAGCGCTTCCCGCATCAGCTCAGGAGAACCGAATTTACCGGTCCCCAGAAGAAGGCGTGAACGGAATTGTCGCCCTCCAATCTCTAAGAGATCCACGCTCACCTTCAGGACGGAATTAGATCGGACACCGCGGCGCGCTCCTCACGCAGTTCTAAAACGCTTTCATCAATTTTCGCTCTCGAGAAATCGTCAATCTCCACTCCTTCCACCACGGACCATACCCCATTCCCGTCAGATTTCACCGGCATGGAGGCGATAAGCCCCTCATCAATGCCATACTCACCCTTTGAGCAAATGGCGACGCTGGTCCAGTCACCCTCAGGAGTCGGGGCGACCAGACTGCGAACCGTATCGATGGCAGCATTGGCCGCAGACGCAGCAGAGGAAGCTCCCCGAGCATTGATAATCGCTGCGCCACGCTGCTGGACGGTCGAGATAAACTCCCCCTTGAGCCACTCGAGATCGTCGATAGCGTCAACCACCTTTGCCTGGCCAACCAAGGCATTGGTAAAGTCGGGATACTGTGTGGCGGAATGATTCCCCCATATGCAGAGATTCGAAATCGAGCTCACGTGCACTCCTGCCTTGGCAGCCAACTGACTCTTGGCGCGATTCTCATCCAGGCGGGTCATTGCGAAAAAGCGTTCCGATGGAATACCCGGCGCATTGTTCATGGTTATGAGACAATTCGTATTACAGGGATTACCCACAACTAGCACTCGGATATCATCTGCGGCATTAGCGGCAATTGCCTCACCCTGACGAGTGAAAATTTTCCCATTAATCCCAAGAAGATCCTTTCTTTCCATTCCTGCTTTTCGCGGCACAGATCCTACCAGAAACGCCCAATTCGCACCGCTGAACCCCTCATCCAGATCACTGGTCGTGGTGATCCCGGATAGCAGAGGGAAAGCACAATCATCTAGCTCCATGGCCGTTCCTTCCAGCGCTTTCATCGCGGGCTCGATCTCAATCAAATTCAGATGCACCGGCTGGTCAGGACCAAATAATCCACCAGAAGCTATTCGAAAAAGCAGCGAGTAGCCGATTTGCCCAGCGGCGCCGGTAATGGTAACGGTAATACTATCCCTCATGATGATGCATCAGCCTTTAGCGGCGAGACCTTGCCGGGTCAATGGTGGTCCGTTTCCTGCCTCAAAAAATTCCCATCGATACCGAAAACATCACGGAGTTCGCTTTGAATTTTGTGGTTGCTAAACGTCCCTGCCGGCCCATGATTCAACCGCTTGGTCGACATGGCGATTCTCTTTCGTCTCTCAAGCAGCCCGAAAAGTCTTGGGATTCACTCAATCTCCCCGGACTCTTTCAAGGCACTTTCCTAAGGGTAACACTCCTCAATACGGCGAGGATTGCCCTTACGAATACAACACTCCTCCTTGTGACGCGCCACTAACCGCCATCGGCGGCTTGGAGCCGAGCATACCAACTTTTATCATGAGCTCTGACCCTCCTTCAGACGCACCTTCCGGGGATCCCTCGGAGGGGCACAGGAGGGGCGGCGGTGATAAGCACCGCCGGAGACGTGGTGGAGCAGTTCGAGGCAGAGTCAGAGGCAGAGGACGCCGCCGAGGAAATGACCGGAGAAGAGATGGCGGTGGCGGTGGCGGTGGCGGCCACGAAATCGATGAAGGAGAACAGCGCAAGGATGTTGTCCTTACTGGTTCGCCCGTTGAAGTGAACGGCGTCCTGGAGCTAGCCCCAAAAGGATTTGGTTTTCTACGCCAACCCGATAAGGATTTCGAGCAATCAAAGGATGATGTTTTTCTTCCCCCAGAGCTTGTTCGCCGGGAGGGACTCCGGGTCGGCATGTGGGTTCACGGCATGGCCCGTCAAGGCAACCGAGGACCACAGCTCGTCGAAGTCACCTCCGTAAATGGGCAAAAACCAGAGGACGCTCGCAAGCTTTCATTCTTTGAAGAACTAAAGGCCACTAATCCCGTAAAGCGGATTCCGTTCGAGACTGAGCCTGAACGATTCACAACCCGGGTTATCGATATGATCTCGCCCATCGGCCGAGGTCAGAGGGGCCTTATAGTCTCTCCACCTAGATCAGGAAAAACTACCCTGTTGCTGCATCTGGCTGAAGCTGTTCGGGAGCGGCATTCCGAAAACCTTCACCTCATTATCCTGCTCGTCGACGAACGCCCCGAAGAGGTTACTGAATTCAAGCGGCAACTGCCCGAGGCCGAGATCTATGCTAGCTCGAACGATATGCCGGCTAAGAACCATTGCCGCCTCGCGGAGCTGTGCATCGAAAGAGCCAAGCGCTTGGTCGAGGCAGGCCAGGATGTATTCCTCCTTCTGGATTCAATTACCCGTCTTGCGCGGGCCTACAACAATAGCAACCGAGGCGGGAAGGGTCGTGGTTACCAAAGTGGAGGAATTGTCGCAGGCGCTCTCGAAATGCCCCGGCGCCTTTTTGCCGCTGCCCGGAACCTCAAAGAAGGAGGATCCCTGACGATCATAGGGACAGCATTAGTCCAAACTAACGCCAAGGCGGACGAGGCAATATTTCAGGAATTCAAGGGGACGGGAAACATGGAGCTGGTTCTCGACCGCCGGATTGCGGAAAGCTTCATTTACCCCGCGGTTGACATTTTTAAGTCCGGCACCCGGCGTGAGGAGCTTCTGCTCCCTGAGCACTTACTTCATAAGATCTATCTCATTCGTCGTGGCCTATCTGGGCACCGGCCTCTCGAAGCAATGGAGCGCCTTCTCTTCTTTCTTAAGAAGTTTCCTAACAACGCTCAGATGCTTTTGGAAATAAAGGGTTAACCCTTCGCAATACTCGCCATAGCCTCCGGCCACGGGGACCGGCTCTTTCTTGAAGACAAAAGCAGGTCTCTCCTGTCTTCCTCGCTCCTCTAAATCGGCAGCATATAAGCAACCTGAGCCTCAGGAGCCTGATTTGTTAAGATGGTGTAAAAGGTGTTTAAGTGGCCCCTTCGACCGTCCACCTTGCAATCGTCTCCGACATAATTCCTGCGGAAACTGAATCATTTTTCCGCAATGATCGATACAAGGGACTCCGGCGAGACCCAGTGCAAAGCAACAACCACTCTATTTCCTGATGCCCAAGGCCTCCTCCAATCGGGATGCTGAAGATGCATTTGATGTATCCCTGATGACAAAGGTCGCACGGGGTGATCATGCCGCATTCGAGGAACTCGTTCAACGGCATCGCCATGCCGTCGTAGGAACCGTTGCCAAGATGCTTGCCAACCATAGCGAGGCGGAGGATATCGCCCAACAGGTGTTTCTTCGCTTGTGGAAGAGTGCAGGGCGCTACAAACCCACTGCTAAGTTCACAACATTCCTTTTCACCATTACCCGCAACCTTGTCTTTAATGAGACTAGGCGGAAATCACGTCGGGGCGAGCAATCGCTGGAGGAGCAAGCGGATGACTGGCACCAACAGTTTCAGGAAAAAGGGCACACACAGCCTGACGCTCAAATGCTTCAGTCGGAGTTGCGCGAGGCAGTTAATCGAGCGATTGCAAGCCTCCCCCGAAAGCAGCGTATGGCAGTAGTCCTGCGGAGATATGAGAACATGCCCTATGAGGACATTGCGGATGTCCTCGGGATCTCCGTGTCTGCCGTAAAGAGCCAACTTTTCCGGGCCCGCACCAGTCTTCGCCAGGTCCTCGGCCAGTTCCTCGAGTCCACCCCCAGCCCATCGAACAATAACTAATTCTCTGGCTCCTGAATTTCCGCCGCTTCTTTGGATTTGGAGGGCCCCGCGGTGAGGATACCCCAATCCAACTCCCCAAAATCGATACGCTGACTTTCGCACTCGAAAACCGCATCCTCGTTTCTCGGGTCAATGTGCGCCGCCACATCGATAAAATAGCGCGCCAGCAGTCGCTCTTTCTCAGCCCCCTCTCCTGCCTTGTTCAGCAGCTTGGCTCTCGCCATGAGGAGTCGGGAAAATGTGCGGGGATTATAGTCCCCGATTTTCACCTTGGGCATCACTCCCTGCCTTAATTGAAAATTGACCACCATCGCCTGCTTATTACGCCTCTCCAAGTGAAGAGACAGGGCTAGGATTCGGCGCGCACTCAAGAGCGCCTCCTTGGAAGCCCCCTTGACCGAAACCAGATTTGCCACATAGGTCGCGAGGTTCGTCGAATAATTCTTACGCTCTGTCGCAAGCATCACATCATCTCCAAAGAGAACCCGCTCAACGATCGGAGCCTCATAGAGATCCGCAAAGCCAGCATCCTCGCCCTGCCCGTAGCTGACGACCATGGAAATAAGTAATATCCAGCTTGCTTGCTTCACCGTTTGGATGACTTCATAGTTCGCCCACACGATCTTTTTCGCAAGTGGGAAATCAGCGCAGCATCCAGGAGAAACAGGAGCACCGTCACAGAATACTGCGATCCCTTGCTTCTACCAACAAAACGCTCCGGCAGGACTGGAGCGCTCTCTTATGCGACAAACTCTCAGCCTGGGTTTCTTTGAACAGGGGAATCGAGGTTATTGCAACCTACGCACCACTGGATAGCGAAGCAGACCTCTCAGCCCTTCACCTTTCTCTCTTGGGGCATTACCAATTTGCCTACCCCCGGGTATCACAAGGAAATCTAAGCTTTCATCTGGTTCGGGACCCAAGTGAGCTGAGCAAGGGAGCCTTCAACATCCGCGAGCCCGATCCGCGATATCACCCCTCTGTCAGTCTGGGCAAAGTCGACCTCTGTCTCTGCCCTGGAATAGGTTTTGCCCGCAATGGGGCACGACTTGGACGCGGCAAGGCCTATTACGACTCCACTCTCCCCCTTCTTGCCGCCAAAGCCTTCCGGATGGGAGTCGCTTTTGACCTGCAGATTAGTGATTACCTTCCGGTTGAAGATCACGATGTTTGTATGACCCATATTGCGACTCCAAGTGGCATCAGGCCCACTCTGGAAGGCTTAAGTTGAACCGAGGAATACGAACAAAGATTCTTCGTCCGCTCTCAGTTGCCCCGAAAAAAGCCCCCTCGGCATACCCACTTGAGCGCGCTACATGGTAGCTATTGTAAGAAAACTCTTCTCCCGGCCCAAGATCAGGCGTTTGCCCCACTACCCCATCGCCCTCTACCACGATAACATCCTCGGAAATATTCTCCCTGACAACCCACTTACGCCCCCGAATAAGGATACGCTCGCTCGAATGGTTGCAGATCTTGATAAAATAGACAAACGGGTGCGGACGGTCCTCAGGATGATCAAGACTGGGCATATAGATGACATCATCAACCTCTACGCTTAAGCCATCCAGTTCTTCGAAATGTGGGTGCACCGGGCAGAACCGTAGAGCCACGAACTCTATTGCCAAGGACAAGCTTGCCTGTCCCGCGAATGAGCGATTTTATTGGGCTACGATGTCACCACCAGTGGTCACTCTTACCATCGCCGGCTCCGATTGCGGCGCAGGCGCGGGAATACAAGCAGATCTCAAAACATTTTCGTTATACGGCATCCACGGCCTTACCGCGATCAGTAGCGTTGTGGTGCAAACTCCTCAGAAGGTGCATAGTTATCATGAGGTTTCCCCAGCGACCTTAGCGGAGCAGATTCAGATCCTTCTCGATAGCTATCCCGTGGCTGCAATCAAAACCGGACTTCTTACCACCTCCTTTCATATTTCGGCTGTGGCTGACGTCCTTGCAGGAAGCGAAATCCCCCTTGTGGTAGATCCTGTGCTATCTGCCTCTTCAGGAACTGACTTTGGTCCACAGGAGGTAATTCAAGCTTATATGGAAAATCTTTTGCCCATGGCGAGCCTCGCCACTCCAAACCTTCCCGAGGCTATACGTCTTCTCGGACTGAATAATCACTTAGCTCCAGAAGAGCTACCCCCAAGCAAGGCTGCGGAAGAGCTCGCTGAAATACTGGAGATTCCCATTCTTCTCACTGGTGGACACAGTGTGGCGGAAAACATGGTTACTGATATTTTTTACCGTAATGGCAAGGCTCGCGAATTTACCCATCCATGGGTCGATCTTCCTAGCACGCATGGCACGGGGTGCACCTATTCCGCTGCAATAACCAGCTTGCTGGCACTCGGTCACGGCCTGGAACAGGCCATCCCAAAGGCTCAGTCGCTGATGGACCACGTCCTTGAAACATCCTACCGATGGCCTCAGGAAAAGGGAGAACAAGCAATTTCCGCCCTCAATCAGCTCCCACCGGGACCGGATGGCTTCTGCGGGAACGACAAATCAGAAGAGACCCATTCATAGTCATTTTTACATCTTGGACTCCGACCCCTACTTCCACTCATCGGAAACTGGCAAGCCTTTCCAGGATTGTATCAGCTGCGGACTGTCCCTCAGAGATGATCCAAATCTACCTTTCCTAGTTGCCAAAAGCTATCGGAGTGATGAATGCATTTTTGAATATGCAATCTGCGAGGATTGCCGGGCCAACATGGCCGGAGAGTTTTCTCCCGAGTCACAACAAGCCCTCGCCGCTTTTTTCACGCACAGAGTAAAATTCGAAGAGCGCACCAAGCTGCTCTCCTTTGGGGATCTCATCGAGCCGTGGATCCAAACATGTGCAGCCTGCAACATACCCCGCACCGAAGCCCAAACCCACTCACTAGGTGGAATTCTACTAGGTGACTCAATCATCTATGACCCATATCCACTCTGTCTTTGTGGAGATTGCGAGGACGAAATCCAGTCCCTCCTGTCCAAAAAGACTCTCGGGATTTGGGATGAATTTGTTCAAATAAATTTTGACTCCCCTCCTGGGCACCACCGGGATCTTCCGACCCACCGACGCCCGGTGCTTCTCTAGCGAAAAACTCACGACCAGGAGCCAAGCCCTTCACAGCGACATGCCCAAATATCCACGAAACCTCCCTTATTTGACCGAGAGTGGCAGCCCCGCCTGGACTCGAACCAAGAAATACTGAACCAAAATCAGGTGTGTTACCAATTACACTACGGGGCTACGGCCTCTCGGCGGCCGTTAAATAGGTGTAACCGTCCGGGTTTTCAACTAATAAACATGAAAGCTAACCAAGCCACTTGACTCTCTTCTCACTGGTCGAGAAGTTGGCTGCGCAGGAATCATGGAATTTGCCGGTCTCATAGAACAACGCCGGGAGAGGCTGGCTGAACTGGAGCAGCGCATATCTCAACCTGACTTCTATAACGATCAAGCTTCTGCTGCCGATGTGATGCGGGAACACAGGAGCCTTCAGAAACTGATGGTGCTCTGGAGCAGCTACGAATCCACATCTAGGAACCTGGAAGAGAATCGCCAGCTTTCCAAGGACGAGGACGAGGAAATAGCCGCGATGGCTGGCGAGGAAATACCAGAACTCGAGTCCGCTCTTCCTCTTTTAAGAGAAAAGCTCCAATACTCCCTTCTACCTCAGGACCCAACGGAAGAGCGCAACGCCCTCGTAGAAATCCGAGCAGGTGCCGGAGGCGACGAAGCGTCTCTTTTCGCCGGCGAGGTCATGCGCATGTACGAACGGTATGCAGACAGCTGCAACTGGAAATGCGAACACCTCGAAAGCAGCCCCTCAGAGGTAGGCGGCTTCAAGGAAGTGGTCCTCAAGGTAAGCGGCGAAGAAGTTTTCCGTCGGATGAAATATGAAAGCGGGGTCCACCGGGTACAACGGGTCCCTGCAACAGAGACCCAGGGGCGTATTCATACCTCTACCGTAACGGTCGCTGTCATGCCCGAGGCTCAGGAGGTCGACATTGAACTGAAGCCCGACGAACTTCATATCCAAGCCACCCGATCCGGGGGTCCAGGAGGTCAACACGTCAACACCACAGACTCGGCAGTTCAAGTCACCCACCTACCGTCTGGGATTCAGGTTAAATGCCAAGACGGAAGAAGTCAGGGACAGAACAAGGAAAAGGCCCTTGAGATTCTCCGCTCCAAGCTTTTTGAAGCCAAGCAACACGAAGAGCAGGAAAAATATTCTGCCCAACGACGGGCCCTGATTGGCTCCGGAGATCGCTCGGAGAAAATTCGCACCTACAATTTTCCTCAGTCACGGGTGACGGATCACCGCATCAACCATACTTCCCACAATCTGGAGGGGATCCTCACAGGAGAGGTTCACGAGTTTACGGAGGAATTGCAGAAGACTGAAATGGCTCAGAGGTTGGCGGAATCCGGGATTAATTCGGACTGATTTTGTCCTGAGGCTCAGCCCGATGAAGACCGTCCTAGAATGCCTCGAACGTGGATCTTCCTATCTGCAGGAGAAGGGCGTAGAGGGTGCCCGGCGCAATATGGAATGGCTCCTTGCCCAGCAATTGGCCTGCAGCAGGATCGAACTTTACGCGAGCTTTGACCGGCCAATGACGGAGCAGGAACTTGCTCCCCTGCGAACCCTCCTGAAGCGACGCGGACAGGGCGAGCCCCTCCAACATCTCCTCGGGACCGTTGAGTTCGCAGGAAGAGAGTTCCAGTGTGACAATCGCGCTCTTATTCCCAGACCAGAAACAGAGGAAATGGTTGAATCTACTCTAAAACTGGAAATGGGCGATCAAATCCAAGTGCTGGATGTTGGCACTGGAAGTGGAGTCATCGGCATCACAATTGGACTGTCGCTTGGCGAACGTTGTGCAGGGATAGTGTTAACAGACATTTCGCGGGAGGCTCTTACCCTCGCACAGGAAAACGCCGACCGACACGCCCTCGCGGTCACCTGCCTCGAAGCCGATCTCTGCGAGGGAGTGATGGGGACTTATAATCTTATCCTTGCCAACCTTCCTTACATTCCGATAGGCGAAAAGGAGAGTCTTTCCCGAGAAGTAGCTCATGACCCAGAGACAGCCCTCTTCGCCGGCCCGGAGGGCCTGGATCTTCTCAGACGTTTTCTTCCTGCAGCGAGAAGTCATCTTGCCTCTGGTGGCTGGCTCGCCCTTGAAATTGGCGCTAATCAGGGAGCCGAGGTAGTGAAGCTCGCTCAATCCTCAGGCCTAAATTCCATCCGCCTGGATCAGGATCTCTCTGGAAAACCGCGGTTTGTCTTTGCGCAGGCACCCTGACAGGTCGAATATTGCTCCCTCTTCAATGGATAAACTTCTCGTCCACGGCAACAGCACCCTACAGGGCTCAATTAATATCTCGGGATCAAAGAATGCATCTCTCCCGATCCTTGCGGCCACCCTCCTCTCTGATCAGGCCTCGATCATACGAAGGGTTCCTGACGTTTCAGACACCAACTACATGCTCCAAATCCTCCGCGCGCTGGGAGCGGAAGTGGAACGATCAAGTGGAACCGTCCGAGTTGAGCCGGCAACAATCGCTCCCGAAGCTCCCTATGATCTCGTAAGAAAAATGCGGGCCTCCATCTGTGTCATGGGCCCCTTGCTGGCCCGGGTCGGCAGAGCGAAGATTTCTCTACCCGGTGGATGCATCATTGGGGACCGCCCCGTCGACCTTCACATCAAGGCCATGCAGGGTCTTGGCGCCGCCGTCGAGATGAAAGGAGGCGATATCGTGTTGAGCGCTCCAAAAGGCCTGATTGGAGCTGAGATCGACATGAGAGGGAAGCACGGCCCCACCGTTTTGGGAACCGACAACCTCATGATGGCCGCCGTGCTTGCACGGGGCACTACCGTGATTGAATCTGCAGCGAGCGAGCCTGAGGTCGTGGACCTTGCTGACTTCTTAGTAAAGATGGGCGCCAAAATCTCAGGTGCAGGCACAAGAAGGATCGTTATCGAAGGGGTCGGATCCCTTCAGGGCGTCGAGCACAACATCATCCCGGACCGAATCGAGGCAGGAACCTTCATGGTGGCAGGCGCGATGGCGGGACAGGGCGTGAGCTTGAAACGGGTAAGAGTCGACCACCTTGTTGCAGCTACCAGTATTCTCGAAGAAGCTGGTCACGTGGTTGACTTTAATTCCGATGGCACAGAGGTCCATATTTCACCGGGCGCGAATCCCCGCGGCTGTGATATCTCTACAGCTCCCTTCCCTGGCTTTCCCACAGACATGCAGGCTCAATTTACAGCCATGTTTGCGACCACCCCTGGGATCTCAGTGGTGGAGGATACTATCTTCCCTCAACGCTTCATGCACTGCTCAGAAATGAAGCGCATGGGGGCCGACATCAAGGTTGATGGCGG
Source organism: Roseibacillus sp. (assembly GCA_029242545.1). Taxonomy (GTDB): domain Bacteria; phylum Verrucomicrobiota; class Verrucomicrobiia; order Verrucomicrobiales; family Akkermansiaceae; genus Roseibacillus_B. The sequence continues at coordinate 61,268 of JAQWTV010000022.1, read as the reverse complement.
CACCGCCCTCATCCGTGGGGTAGAAAACCTAAGCGCTGCTCCCGTAATGGCCTCAGACCTCCGAGCCTCGGCTGCTCTAGTACTAGCGGCTCTCCGCGCCCGGGGAACCACCGAGATTAACCGCCTTTACCATATCGATCGCGGTTACGAGCATATCGACGAAAAGCTCCTCCAGCTCGGAGGAAATGTAGAACGTGTCCCAGACTGACGCCGTGGGCCCTGATGTTCAACATTGGCAGCCTTCCCTATAATATGGTAGAGGCTTGCTATGACCCTAGGGACAACCCGTAACTTGCTCAGCCTTCTTTTCCTGAGCTCTTCCTCTATAATCGTGGCTACGCCCACAACCGCCACCCTGACGGCTGTAAACGAGCAGAACTTTAACCGAATCACTCTGGAGTTCGAACCCCCAGTTCTACCAACCGGTCGGGACACTACCAGATTATCTGGATCGATCGAGGTTCTCCTTGAGATTGACCCGGTTACTGATCAGGTCTCCGAAATGACCATCCTCGATGGCGACGTCCAGGGCAGCGCAATTGAGCTATCGGGAAGCACTTTCCTGATCGGGAGTTACGACCTTGAGAGCTCTACTCTCGGCGCAACGCTAGCCACTCCAGAACCTCCCGGAATCGTCGATCCCGCTACTGGGGAATTCGATTCAGCTCAACATACCTTTACCGTGAGCAGTGGCACACTCGGCGGCAACATCAGCATTGGACTACTCGGGATAAATGAAAATCTTGATTTTGATTTCACCAATGAACCTGTCGGCGGAACTGGCCTTGGCACTGGCACTGTCACTCTCACCCCTACAACCAGCACACCTACAAGCAAAAGCTACAATGTAGACGTGGAACTACCCGTCGCCGTGGACCAGGTATTCGAAGCCGCAGGCGTTGAGGTGCCCATACGGGCCAATGGCTCTGCCAAGCTGTCTGGGCCCGCTACCATCGAGATTATCCCAGACGATCCATTTGTCCTCTGGTCCGAGGCCAATGGGATCGCCGGAGCCACGCCCCTCCAGGACTCCAACGGAGATGGGGTAAGTAATGGAATCCAGTGGGCCTTGGGACTTGACGCCTCCGAGAACCCATTTCCTCATCTCCTGCAACCAGGTGAAACTAATGCAGCAACGGTCTCCTTCACGCTATCCCTGCCGGAGGGTGGAACCGCGAGCCCACTCCTCGTAACAACGGGCACCGATCCACTCCAACCTTTCACTCCGCTCGGGCCTGCACTGATCAGCCCAGTCGGAAACCCAATCCCAGCCGGAACGAGCGGAGAAATCACGATCAGGATACCAAGGGGCCAGCGAGGCTTCGTCCAGCTATCCACTCCCTGATGCAGGAGGCCTTAGGATGGCCCTCTTCTCGGACCCCGGTTCAGGCCGGAGCCCCGATTGGATCAGGCAAGGGGCCATCACCTTCTTCACGCTCGTCACTATCGCTTTGAGCTGATGTGGTTGGGGCGGCATCAGATGGCAACTCAGGAGGCTTAGGCGAGCGAGGAGGATTCTTCATTTCGCCATGCTCGATCAGGTCAATGATGTGAGCACCGTCCAGCGTTTCAAATTCCAATAAGGCCTCGGCGATTAACTCGAGCTTATCACGGTTTTCGGTTAGGATCTTTTTCGCGTCTGCATAAGCCCGGTCGATGATCCTGCGGATTTCAGAGTCGATTTTCTTAGCCGTCTCCTCCGAGTAGTTCTTTGGCTTGGAAATGTCCCGGGCAAGAAAAACCTCTTCGCGAGCTTCCCCATATTCCACCATTCCCAGCTCCTCGCTCATTCCCCATTCGCACACCATTCTTCTCGCCAGACTTGTTGCCTGCCTGATATCTCCTGACGCTCCATTCGTCACGTCGCCGAAGACGATCTCTTCAGCCACTCTTCCGCCCATCGTAACGATCAGCTGCTCTAACCCTTCGATCTTGTGCACTTGGAACTTATCTTCCTCAGGCAGATGAAAGGCGGCCCCGAGGTATGGCCCCCTTGGAATGATTGTTACCTTGTGGAGCTGATCAGTATTCTCAAGAGTGGCGAGCAGCAGCGCATGTCCGGCCTCGTGATACGCCGTAAGCTTCTTTTCTTTTTCGCTAAGCGCAAGGCTCCGCCTCTCTCTCCCCCACCTGACCTTGTCACGAGCCTCTTCGAGCTCAGCAAGGGTAACCGCTTTCAGATCCTTACTAGCGGCTAGAAGAGCCGATTCATTGATTATATTTGCAAGCTCCGCACCCGAAAAGCCCGGCGTGCCACGAGCAACCGTTCCCAGATCTGTCCCGGCGGCCAACTTGATTTTCTTCGCATGCACCTTCAGAATCTGCTCTCGCCCCTTTACGTCGGGGAGCGACACCGTCACCTGCCTGTCAAAGCGGCCCGGCCGAAGAAGGGCGGGGTCCAGCACGTCAGGACGATTAGTAGCTGCGATGATTATCACGCCCTCCTGAGTGTCGAACCCGTCCATTTCCACCAAAAGAGCATTTAAAGTCTGCTCCCTCTCGTCATGGCCGCCGCCCATCCCGTGGCCACGATGCCGGCCTACAGCATCAATTTCATCGATGAAAACAAGACACGGAGCGTGCTTCTTGCCCTGTTCGAACATATCGCGAACTCTACTGGCACCAACTCCGACGAACATTTCCACAAAGTCGGAACCGCTGATGCTGAAAAAGGGAACACTAGCTTCCCCGGCAATCGCCCGCGCGAGGAGAGTTTTACCAGTTCCCGGAGGACCGACCATCAGAACACCCTTGGGAATATTCCCTCCAAGTTTCTGAAACTTGCGAGGATCCTTCAGAAAATCCACGATCTCCCACAGCTCCTCCTTGGCTTCCTGAATTCCGGCAACGTCCTTGAACGTTACCTTGGTCCCGTCCACGCTCATCATTTTGGCCTTGGATTTACCAAAGCTCATTGCCCCCCGACCCGCCTGCTTCATCTGATGACGGAACAGCAGGAACAGCAGGACGATGAGGATTAGGATTGGCAGGAAGCTTAGAAGAATAGTCTTCATGTAATTGCTTTCCCGACGGTAGACCACCCCAGTGTTGAAGAGCATGTTTAGCTCTTCCTGCATCGCCATCATATTGATGGGAACGACAAACTTCCAAGGCTTAGCGGCATCTTGGAGGTCCTCGGTCGACTTAGGATTTTTGACACGTCTTTGCCCGATAAGATAGGCATCTCTGGTGTCGGGGATCGCCACAAGTTTCAAATCAGATACCTTGTAGGCATTACCCTCCGAGGCCTCCGAAGAAACCGATGGGACCGGCGAAGCCCACCCCACAAAGTCGGCAAAACTGTAGCCACCGGGCGAGCTTGAAAAATCTCCCCCGACGCTCGGATCATCGGCCCCTACGGTCTCCACACTGGACCCAACCAATCGATTTAGATTCGGGCCATCGAGATCGAGATTGATCCTAATTCTGAATCCTTCCGGAGCCCCAAGATTAAACAACGCCGTGTCCTGTTGCCACCCGACGATCTGCGCGTTAAATGCAGCCTCGGTTGTCACCACCTCGAGCTTGAATCGGGGATTCCCCAAAATCACTTTGCCTTCCTCTAGGCTTTTTTTGAACTGATTGAATGAAATCGGCCTTCCTTTTCCGCTTCCTTTGTTCGCAAAAGCAATCGCCAGGAGGCCTAGCGCCATCGCGAAAAGAAGCAGGAATCGCCAATTAAAACCACCCGACTCCCCGGGTTTACGAGGGTCTTTAGAATCAGGCTTTGGAGAAGGTTCGTCTGCCATTTTGATACTTTCGTAGTCGAAGGATAGGCGATTCCGCCCCGACAATGGTAGCCCAGTGACATAAAAATAAAATTGAAATTTTACCTTCCTAAAACCCTCAAAAAGAGGACGAGTCAACAACCTGCTGGAGGCCCCTCGCTGCAGTCTCGACCTGCCGGGGAAGCAATGGCTTGGCGAGAAGAACCCCTAGAATAAACAGTCCTTCCCGGGTATTTACAGGGATCACCTCAAGTACTGACCCTTGCTCAACCTTGATATGAAGGTTCCCTACCGCCGCCGTCCCTGCCTGCCTTTTCGCAGTGAAAGCAGCCTGAGCAAGAGTCCTTGCAAGATGATGCAGCTTTTCAGATTTCGCCTCGTCGAGGACGACATTCCCGCTCCGTTCGAGGAGGAAATAGGATCTCGACCCAAGCGCATCATGGAGCCAGCCCCCGAAAGGGGCCAGCCTCTCAGGCACTGAATTGCCAGCCCTTTCCCTAGGAAGGACTTCCTCCGCCTTCTCTTTCGGAGGAGAAGGAGACAGAGGCTTCTCCTCCAGGCCCCCACTTCTAAGTTCCCTCGTCCTCTTGTCAGAGCCTTCTAGAAGCCCTCCCTTGCGAGCGAGTTCACGCGCCGAGGCAAGGGCGTCACGAGCCTTACTCGCCCCCCGGCCTTGCCCTGCAACAGCTCCCAAAGTGCCACCGTTTCCCACAACGGGCTCGGCTTCAAACCCTTCAAATTGCGCTCCGAAAGGGCCTGCGTGCGGATCGGCCCGGCTTCCCTCTGGATGCTCAGGACGAATCAAAAGAGCATCAGCCATCCGCCGCAGCTCGGAGACGTCTACCCATGATTCAATTGGATCCATTTTGCTCGAGAGTGTGTTAGTGAGGTGTCGGCTTAACTGCTAGAATGAGCAATCTGGCCTCTCGCCCCCTCTGATCCTAGGACATAAATCCAAGTCTGCTTTGAATTTCGATCCGGAGCCGGTCAAAAAGGGCCAGAACTTCATCTCCACCATCCATCACTCCCGCGGGAAGACCACGGGCACTGGCCTTGACGAACACATCCCCCCTCGGCACGACCGTATTCATTACCATCTCGGGAGGCATGATGGCTCTCAGCGCTTGGCCAGTATCCCTGCTCTCAGGCAAAAGCTCCTGCATCATGGTCAGCACCACACCCAGAATCATCAAGCGCGGGTTGGCAATCCTCATCCGTGTCAGAGCCTCCAGCATTTTTGGCACGGAACGGATTCCGAGGGGCTCTGCTTGTTGAGGCACCAGAACGGCATTGGCCATGGAAAGCACGTCTGCTGAAGCGCCGAAAAGCCCCGCCGCGGTATCGATGATGCAGATATCCATTCCCAAGTCCTCCAGCTCACCATGCAGATTACGGAGGCGAGAAGTTACAACAGCGGAAGAGGAACCGTTGAGATCGTAGTCACTCGCCTGACCCGCAGGAATCAGGCTAAGCGTTTGCATGCGGGTAGGCACCAGGAGTCCTTCTACCGTGACCTCTCCATCATCGATATAATCGTAAAACCCAGAAAGAAGGCGACTCTGACGCGTCAAGGAGAGCCCTACAGAGCCTTGAGGGTCTGCATCAACCAGAACCGTCCGGCTCCCGCTCCTGCCAAAGGCATGAGCTAAGTTGATCGCGACCGTCGTCTTTCCGACACCGCCTTTTTGACTCGAAATCGCGATCGTAACCACAGCAGATTAGTGGCCAAAGTCTACCTTCCACCACCCGATGAAAAAGCCTTTTATCTCCTCGGACTCGATATCTCTTGTCAGGTCCGAAATGGTTTAGGCCGCCTCCGTGTGGCAGATCGCGAAGGAATCCTAGGAATTGTCATTTCCTTCGAGCTCCTCATCAAATGCCCGATTAGAACCAGAACTCCCTCTCAGACCCTAGTTCGAGATTCAAACCGGTTAGGATTTGATTGTTTTTGAGTAAGTTATCCCGTTTCGAGCTACTTATGAACGGTAGTAATTCCCGCCGTTTAGCCCGCTATCCCACCTGACAAGGGCGCGCCTTCCGAATCCTTCCTAATACCTCAATAAATTCATTGGCCAAGCCCGCGCCTTTTACCCCACAATAACCGCACACCACCCCCCTTTCTCTTGATCCCACGCTCATCACTCCACCCCTTCATCCTCTTTCCGTTTCTCGGCCTCTCCGCCGTGCTCTCTCAGGCAGACAGGGTGCATTTTAATGATGGCCGACCTCCCAAAGAAGGCACGGTTGTATTCAACACCCCCAGCGTTGTTGAGCTGAAGTGGGAAAAGCGCCCCGGCATTTTCCAGACTGACCGCTTCCTCAAAGCGAATGTCGAACGCGTCGAGATCGACACAAAGGAGGACATTCAATTCCGGAATATGGGACAATTGCTCCCTACCCCGGATAGACTAACCACAGAGGACTACCAACGCAGGATAGTGAAGTGCAAAGCGTTCCTCGATCTGTTTCCCAATGGCAGCCATGCCCCAAAAGTTAAAATCATTCTCAAGACCCTTGAGGAAGAAAGCGAGAAGGCAGTAGCCGGCGGCCTTAAACTAGAAAACAAGTGGATCTCACCAGATGAAAGGAGACGAGATGCATATGCGATTGATGCTGGATTGGAGTATGCTGACATGGTCGCAGCCAAGGAATCCTCTAGCCTGACGATGGCTCTACGCCATTTTGAGACCATTCAGTCTGATTTCTCGGGGTCAACTCACTACGCCAAGGCCAGCGCCCTCGCTCTTGAAACAATGAAGACCTACCAGCCGATTTTACAGCGGCAGATAGCGCAAGTGCAATTTAAGAGGCAGGATCGCGAGCGTGCGCGGGCCACCCTCCCAGCAAACGTCAGGGCTCAGAACAAGGCCGCACAAGACAAGACCGATGCAATTTACCTGAAGCTCGTTGAGCGTGAAACCAACGAGCTTAAGACCAAATGGCTCACTCTCAACGAATATCACAGCGACCCCATGCGAAAGGTTCTTAATACCCTCAAGAACACGCTCGCCAACCTCGAAAAGGAGGCCCTCCCTGAAGACCCGGCGTTTGCCGACTCACTTCACCAGGACGCATGGGATGCCGTAACTAGGGGCGACCTCGAGAGCGTGGAAGAGATCCTGAGAGAGCTCAAGCCCCTCAAAGTTCCTGAGCGCTACCTAGCCCCCCTGCAGGAAGCTCTGGAGCCCGACGAGAATCCAGTAAAGCCCCTCCCGACTGAGGAGGAGCCAACCGAGAAGGAAAAGCCTGAAGAAGGGGTGGCAACTGAGAAATCACCGAAGGAAGTCGAGTCCACGCCAGCGGAAGAGAAGATCAAAAAGACTCCCACGAAAGAGCGGACAAAGGGCAAGACTTCCCCTCCCAGGCCGAGCGCCGACGAAGATTCCAGCACCTCTAAAATGCAGGTGATCTTCGTGGTGGTTCTAGGTCTCGTCATAGTAGTGGCCCTTGGGGCGACATTCCTTGGAAGGAAGAAAAAATAGAGATCAATACCCTACCTCAGGATACGCATGTCACAGCTGCCCCGACGCGTGGAAAAGTCACGCAAGACCACCGAGACTAATGTCTCCCTGGCCCTGAACCTCGACGGAGAAGGCGTGTCCCAGATTGAGACGGGAATCCCCTTCTTTGACCACATGCTCACGCTCTTCTCCCGCCATTCTCTCATCGATCTTGAGCTGAAAGTCACCGGGGATGTAGAGGTGGATTACCACCACACCGTAGAAGATAGCGGCATCGTATTAGGGGAGTGCCTGAGAGAGGCACTTGGAGAGAAGCTGGGGATTGCCAGATACGGTCACGCCTATGTCCCAATGGATGAAACCCTATCCCGGGTAGTCGTGGATCTCAGCAACAGGCCTTGGCTTGAATTTCATGCTCCTGCAGGCAGTCCCGATGCACAAAATTTCCCTTTCAGCCTCGTCGAGGAATTCTTTCGAGCACTTTCCTCCAACCTTCGCGCTAATGTCCACGTGGAAATTTTCTACGGCCGTGATGGTCATCACATAGCCGAGAGCGCCTTCAAATCCCTGGCTCGCGCCTTGCGGGTCGCAGTGAGCAGAGACGAGAGAGTGAAGGGAATACCCAGCACGAAGGAGGCCCTATAGTGAGACTCTTTCAAGACAGAGCCAAACAGGCTACGATCCAGCTTTGACCATTGTCCTCGAAGAACAACATTGGCGTTATTGATTATGGCGGCGGCAACATTCGCAGCCTGATTCAGGCCTTGGAAGCGCTTGGCGCTTCTCCAGCACTAGTTACTGCACCAGAACACCTCGAATCCCTTTCACACCTGTTCTTCCCCGGGCAGGGCGCGTTTGGAGATTGCATGACGAAATTGGAAGGCCTCGGACTGGTTGAACCAATCGCTGAGTGGATTCAGCGAGATAAACCTTTTTTTGGTATCTGTGTCGGTTACCAGCTTTTGTTCGAGGGCAGCGAGGAGAGCCCGGATATCAAGGGGCTTTCGGTGCTCGAGGGAAACGTCGTTAGGTTCGAGGAAGAAGGCATCAAAGTCCCTCACATGGGATGGAATAACGCTCAACTTCAGGATCCAAATCTTGGGCCATGGACGGGGTTAGGCCTGAATCCTTATTTTTATTTCGTCCACTCCTACCACCCCAAGCCTAAGGATGAGGCGATCTACGCAGCAATGACCACCTACGGGATAAGATTCCCCAGCGCGATCCAGCGAGGCCGCCTTGTCGCGACCCAATTCCATCCGGAGAAAAGTCAAAAATCCGGCATGAACCTGATCCAAAACTTTCTCCTGCAGAAGTGACCTGCCATGTTTGGCCTCACCGTTTCGTAGAAAAGCCAGCAATCCAAAGGTCCCGTCCTGGAACCTGAAGAGCAGCAGAAGCACTTATGTGCCTGAGGACTGATTTTCAACCAGTCACCCTCATCGGCATGAGGACATAGAGAAACGACCCGCTACCGCGCAGAACTCCCGGACTCATCTCGTCGATGAGATCCAATTGAACCTCATCATCCTCAAGGTTTCTGAGCGGTGCCATCAAGAACTCGGGATTGAACGCTATCGCAATCTCCTTTCCGTCATAGCTAACCGGCATCGATTCCTTCGCCTCACCGATATCAGGAGAGTTAGCAGTCAGATCCATACTCCCTTCACTCACCACAAGTTTCACCGAATTTGATTTTTCCGAGGAAAGCAGAGACACCCTCCGCGCCGTTTCCAGTAAAGATTCCCGGCCAAGATTGAGCGTCTCCTTGGCTTCACCAGGTATCACTTGTCGATAATTCGGGTAGTTTCCCTCGATCAGCTTTGAGACAATTACACTACTGCCCACCTCGAATACGATTTGGTTGTCTCCCAGTCTGGCAACAGCATCGCCATCGTCCCCCAGTAGCCGCTGCAATTCCTGAACCGCTTTTGTCGGGATGATGAAATCCGCTTCATGGCTCGCAGGAAACTCGAGGTCATTTTCTACCATTGCGAGCCGTCTCCCGTCGGTAGCCACCAACGTCAACTTCCCTTCCTTGAAGGCAGTAAAGATTCCATTCAGAACATAGCGTGTTTCATCATTGGAGATCGCGTAAGACGTTTTCTTCAAGCTCTCCCGGAGGAGGGACTGAGGCATCTTGTATTCCTTGGCCTCCTTAAAGTCAGGAAGAGGTGGAAACTCACCGTGTTCGAGACCAATGATCTTAAAAAAGCTAGGACCGCAGGTAATGGACGCGACATCCTTTGCGTCGACAGCAACTTCAACTTCGGCATTAGGAAGCTCCCGAATAATACTCACCAACCTCTTGACCGGCATTGTTGTTGAGCCCTCCTTCGAAATCTCCGCTTCGACCGTCCCACTCACACCGACATCAAGGTCCGTAGTAGTCAGGCGCAAAGCCCCACCAGTTGCCTCAATTAAAACATTCGATAGAATGGGGAGGGTCGTCCTAGTGCTGACAACGTGCTGAACCTGTTGGAGACTGTCGAGGAAGGCGTCCCTTGCGATCCGAAATTTCATTGGCAGAAAATGCCCGTATCAGGGCAAGTTGATTTTGCGGTGATTGATCGCCTTGGCAAGTCATTCTTTAAGAAACAAGTAACATTCCAGATCCTCCCCGGGGAATATTGAGGACCCTTTACAAAGGACCAGCTCGTTTCTCATCACCCCTTGCCGGGCGAAACACATCCAAAGGCCTGCAGTTACCCCTTTTGTTGCAGGGTTCCTGCAAGGCGGGGCGTGTTTACCGGTTCAGCCTGGCACCCAGTGCTGCTACTGTCTGGCGCACCTGATCGTCAGTCTGCATCATCTGGTCGACCTTTTTGCAGGCGTGGATCACTGTCCCATGGTCTCGTCCTCCAAAGGCTTCACCGATCTCAACAAGAGATCCCCCAGTCAGTTTCCGTGATAGATACATCGCAATCTGACGAGGAAAGGCAATGTTTGCCGGCCGCCGCCGACTGGTCATATCCGCAAGCCGGATATCATAAAAATCAGCAACGGTTTTTTGAATCGTATCGATGGTAACCTTAGCAGCGGCCTCCTCTCTGAGAATATCCCGCAAAAGGTCCTCGATCCTGTCAGTCGAGAGCTCTCCCTGACCCAATGAGTTGTAGGTGGCGATCCTTACAAGCGCTCCCTCAAGGCGCCGGACGTTGCTGCGAATACGCTGCGCCACAAAGCGAACCCAGTCTTCGGGGATCTTAACCTCCCATTCCTCCATCTTCCGCCCAAGAATCGCTATCCGAGTCTCAAGCTGCGGAGGTTGTAGCGCAACCGTCAGGCCACATTCGAAACGTGATACCAATCGCGGCTCCAGAGTCTGGATTTCTGAAGCTGGTCGATCACTGGAAAGCACAACCTGAGCTCTTCCATCGAGGAGAGTGTTGAAGGTATGAAAAAACTCCTCCTGTGACTTCTCCTTACCAGTCAAGAATTGGACGTCATCGACAAGCAGCACATCGGCTTTCCGATATCGTCGGCGGAAGCTATCAAGATTCCCCTTCTGGACCGCCAGAATGAACTCATTGGTAAACTTCTCACAGGTAAGGTAAATAACCTTGGATTCGGGCCTTGCCTTCAGGATATCCTGACCAATCGCCTGCATCAAATGGGTCTTCCCGAGCCCCGAGCCCCCATGGATAAAAAGAGGGTTATAGGCTGTGCGGACTCCCGCAGCGATGGCCTTACACGCCGCATGCGCGAACTGGTTGTTCCCACCGACGACAAAGCGATCAAACGTGTAGAGCGGATTCAATCCTGCGCTTTTCAAAGACTTAGCTAATGTCTCGGAGGCGACCTCCTTAGCTCGAGACTGCTTTTTGGGCTCCTCGAGCATTGTCAGCTGACCTCCAGCAGCGCCATTCATAGCGAGAACCCGCGGTCTCCCGCCACAACCGAGAACCTGCGACAAAGCATGAGTCAATTCCGGCATGAAATTCTCCTGGATCCAGAGCACATGCGTCTCAGTAGGCACTAGCACTGTAACCTGGTTCGCATCCTCCGCTACAAGCTGCATGTGCTTGAACCAGCGCTCGGTGGCATCTCCGCTAAGGCGCGCATCCAGTAATCGAAGTATTTGTTTTTTTGCTTCATCTGCGGGTATTCGTGAACCTCCACGAGCCAAAACATCCCCTGCTCTCACCCCGCTCCCGCGTGGCGTCGTCACTGCTCCTTCATCCCTGCTACTCATCTTTATTCTCCAATCTGTAACCTTTAGTCGATTTATAAAAAATTGCCGCGGTTTCGAATCAGCGATCAGAGCCAATTGAAACGTTCAGCTGCGTATTGGATGGCTATCTGGGTCGAGAGCGTCAAAATTTTTTAAATAAGAATCTCGACCTGCTCTCACAGCTCTTTTCCACAAGCGTTCCACGGCATTGCGGATGTTAGACTTCAGGGTTCGCCTGTTAAGCTCACCAAACGAAAAGAGCAATTTGCCCTCTGGATGACCTCTGAACGCCATCCCTATCCTCGTTCGCCACCTGAACCCTTCCTGGGCACCCGAGGAATAGGGAAAATCCATAAGTCATTTATGACTAGTGCGAAGAGGCCTATAGACGCGCCAGATCCATGAGAGAGGGGCGAGTGCGGCACCGCTAACCGGATAAGGAGCTCCCTTTACTCTTTGAGCCGGGCCACAAAAGACCCAGTCCAAAGGTCACCACAGTGGTTAATGGCCAAGCCCAATAGAATCCCACGGTGGTCCTCAAGGCTTGGGCATCACCGTGTCCCTCAATGAAATACATCGGTAATGCCGCCAACCATTCGTAGGGCATTCTGAACCCAAGAGATTTTCCAAACAAATCCAGCTCGAAAGTATGCAGCAGCACCCAGACGTCATTGCGGATGAAGAGAACCGCGATAAACGAGAGAACCGATCCCAAGACCAGTCCGCGGAAGCTCCCCCGACCCACCAGCGCACACAGGAACATTCCCAGCAATGGGCCCATTGTATATGTCGTCATTCCGAACGCGAGGGGGAGAATCGCGACCTCCGTATTCTCCTGCATCCAACGCATTAGCAGCGTAAAACAGGTCAAAAACACTCCCCAGAAAATCACCCACATGCGACTTCGCGATACAAGTCTGCGCTGCTGCCCCGCATCGGCTGCATCACCCGGGTCGTAGAGCACCGAAACAGTCGTCTGGCTCAGGGCTGCCAGAATCGAATCCAGACTGGAAATGGCTGCTGCAAATACCCCCCCTAGGATCAATCCACTCAGGCCAGGGGGCAGCTCTTTCACGATCCAGATAGGAAAAACTAGGTCGGACTTACCAGGAACTCCCTCGCTTGCATTCCAGGCCATCCTCTCGGCCACAACCCCTTCGGGAGGAAAGCTAGAATACCAAACAAAAAGGGCGGCCCCCACCATCAGCATGAGAAAGGTCACTCCCTGACCCACTGAGCTCCAAATGATAGCTTTTCGAGCGTCCCCAGCATTCCTGCAGCAAAACATCCGCTGGGCGTTCAGCTGATCCACTCCAAAAGCTCCCACGTTTAGAAACGGAACAGCAAATACGGCCACCCAGAAGGTAAACTTGAAGGCATCGGACACGCCTGCATCAAAGCTAAGCCAATGGGTTTTCCCTGCCTGTTCAGCTACATCCAGCCAGCCTCCACCCAAATGCATTCCGGCCCATATCAGGGTAATTAGCCCGCCAATCGCGAAGAGAAAGAACTGCATCACGTCAGTCCATATCACGGTTCGCATTCCTCCCATCAGGGTCCACCCGATCGCGAAGACTCCGATCAGAAGAATACACACCTCAAAGGAAAACGGCGTCACGATCATGAGCGGAATCGCTGCTACCAGCACTCGGACACTCTGCGCGAGAATCGATCCCAGCGTAAAAAAGACAGTAGCAAGAGTTTTTAGCTGCGGCTTGATTCTCCGGCCCATGTAGTCGTAAGGGCTGTAAACATCATCTTCATAAAAGACTCTGGTGAACCAGACCCCTACGATGATTCGCCCCATAATAGATCCCAAGGCCCAGATCATGTAAGTGAAGTCACCCCCTGCGGCCAGCACACCCCCGGGCACCCCGATAAAAGTGACCCCACTTATTTCGGTGGCTACAATCGAGCCACTCACCGCCAGCCAAGGCAACGACCGACCACCCGCAAAAAAATCGCTGATGGAGGCCTGCCTCCCGCGCATTCTATGCCCGACCCAGGTGGTAAGACCCAGATATCCGAAGAGCACAATCCAGTCCAGGGGCTCGAACCACTCGTGTACTGACATTGGGAAAAGAAGTTAACTTACCAGTCTCAGCCAGTCGACTCTTCGATAAAAAAATCAACCTTTCGAAACTAATACCTTGCCGCGGTATCATCCTTAGATAAGCTCCGGCTTTGTTTAATAAGGTGGCTGCAGAGGGAACGACAGCACAGGTCGCTGGTATAATCCCCGCACGATGGGGATCCTCTCGCTTCCCCGGAAAGCCCCTCTACCAACTGGCAGGCAAGAGCCTGCTGGGGCACGTTATCGATCGTGTAGCATGCTGCCGCCGCCTTGACACTGTCCTCGTCGCTACCGATGATGAGCGGATCGAACAGGAAGCTCTGGCAAATGGCGCCGAAGTCGTGATGACTTCTTCCCAACACTCAACAGGGACCGACCGCATTTCGGAAGCTCTCGATTCCTTTCCCGCCCTGCAACATGTCGTGAATATTCAGGGGGACGAGCCTCTGGTATCTCCTTCCGTTATCGATTTGATGGCCGACACCCTTAGAAGCCAGATGGATATCGACATGATTACCGCTGCAAATCCGATTTCAGATCCCGCTCAACTCGATGATCCCAACATCGTCAAGGTGGTCTTAGATAACAGAGGGGACGCTCTCTACTTTTCGCGTAGTGCTCTCCCCTATAATCGAGCCCTTGGGCAGCCTTTTTCCTCTCTTCGTCATGTTGGCCTCTACGGCTACCAGCGGAGTTTCCTCAAAAATTTTGTCAGCTGGCCCGAAGGGAACCTGGAAAGAGTTGAACAACTTGAACAACTTCGTGCACTTGAGAACGGGGCCCGGATCCGAGTTATCGTCAGCCACCATGAATCCATCGGCCTCGACACGCCGGAACAGGTCCCTGAGATCGAAGCTCTTCTTGCGAGTTTAACCGAGGACGATTACTCTCCTAACACAAACCAAACGCGCTGAGTGAAATACATCTTCGTAACCGGGGGAGTTGTCTCCTCATTAGGAAAGGGTCTTGCGGCAGCCTCTATTGGTACCCTTCTCGAACATCGTGGACTCCGCGTGACTATCCAGAAGTTCGACCCTTACCTGAACGTTGATCCAGGCACCATGTCTCCCTATCAGCACGGAGAAGTTTATGTGCTTAACGATGGCGCGGAGACCGACCTTGATCTTGGGCATTACGAACGCTTTACCAACTGTGTTCTAACCCGCTTTAACAACCTGACCTCTGGACAGGTGTTTGAAAACGTAATCAAGAAAGAGAGACGAGGCGAATATCTAGGCAAGACGGTTCAGTTCATCCCTCACGTCACCGACGAAATTAAGGCCCGCATTCATGACCTGTCTTCTCAGAATCCGGAGGTGGATGTGATTATTACCGAAATAGGAGGGACAGTTGGAGACATCGAGGGACACCTCTTCCTTGAAGCTCTCCGCCAATTCTCTCTTGAGGTTGGCCGCGAAAACACCTGCTTCATCCACGTCACTCTTCTGCCTCTGATCCGGGCCGCTGGCGAGATTAAGACCAAGCCAACCCAGCAATCAGTTGCCAAGTTACGTGAGATTGGAATTCAACCGGACATCGTTATCTGCCGTACGGAGCACGATTTAGATGACGATAACCGGCGGAAAATAGCGATGTTCTGTAACGTCGAGCATAAAAACATCGTCGCCTTCAGGGACGTAAAACATTCCATCTATGAGTGCCCGCTCGATCTGCGCCAGGACAAGATTGATCGGCTAGTGGTGGATAATCTCGGCATCGAGTCCCCAACCCCCGACCTCAAAGACTGGGAGGATTTCGTCGAGCGCCTGATTAGCCCGGAGCACAAAGTCAAAATAGCGGTCGTTGGCAAATACATTGATCTGCAGGATGCCTACAAATCCATCTATGAGTCGCTTACCATCGCTGGAGCTGCCCACCACGCTGAAGTATCGGTCGTGCGAATCGACTCAGAGGCAATCGAGCAAGGCGATGCCGGAACAATCATAGGAGAAGTGGACGGCATTCTTATCCCCGGCGGCTTTGGTGATCGTGGGATAGAAGGAAAAATACAGGCAGCGCAGTATGCCAGATCAATGGGAATCCCCTATCTTGGGATCTGCCTTGGGATGCAGGTCGCCACTGTCGAATTCGCGAGAAATGTCTGCAACCTCAAGGGGGCTCATACCACCGAGTGCAACCGGGAAACCCCTCACCCGGTCATCAGTCTTCAGGAAGAGCAGAAAGGAGTGAAGGATATGGGGGCGACCATGAGGCTCGGCTCATGTAATTCCTTAGTCCACTCCGGAACGCTCGCGGCAAGCCTTTATGGCGGTGAGATAGTAATTAAAGAGAGACATCGCCACCGTTACGAATTCAACCCAGCCTATCTGGAGCAGCTCCAGAAAGCGGGACTGATTATCTCATCTGTCTCTGAAGACGAAGGACTTGTTGAAATCATTGAGCTGGCAGACCACCCCTTCTACATCGGGGCTCAATTCCACCCGGAATTTCAGTCCAAGCCCAATCGCCCCCACCCCCTTTTCTCCGGCTTCGTTAAAGCCTCCTTGCAGTCAACAGCAGCAGGCTCCGCTTGATAATAAGCGAGCGTTTTCTTCCTGAGGACTATAAATCTCAAAATGCGCCGGAGTCAGGTTCTTATCTCAGGGGTCGCCGGCCCAGAGCTGACAAGTGCCGAAGTTCACCTCTTCCGGAAGCTCCAACCCGGCGGCTTCATCCTTTTCACCCGGAATCTTATCGATCCATGGCAAACCCGCCAACTTACCGATTCACTGAGAGACCTGTGCGACGAGACTCCCCTGATCGCTATCGATAATGAAGGCGGGCGCGTCTGGCGCACGGCGCCATTTGCGCCACCTCCTCCATCTGCCGCGCAGCTCAGCAAACATAACGACCCCAAACTTATCGCACAATCAGGCTGGGCGACCGGCAGACTGCTTTCCCATCTTGGAATCAATCTAAACCTCGCTCCCGTCCTCGATCTTGACCACCATCCTGAAAGATCAAACGCTCTCAATGAGCGTTGCTGGGGCCGGTCCGAACAGGATGTCATTAATCATGCTGGTGTCTTTAACCGCTGGCAGCGCCGTCAGGGAATCGCAGGATGCGCCAAGCATTTTCCCTGTGGTGGCCGTGCCATTAACGACCCTCACCACACCCTCCCTGTTGTCGAAATTGACCAAGAGGAGTTCATGCGGGAGGACATTATTCCCTACACCGCTCTCATGCCGGAACTGGATGCGATCATGATCAGTCACCTCCATTTTCCCAATATTGACGAGGATGAGCTACCAGCGTCTCTCTCCCGTAATATCATTCAAGGACTCCTTCGTGATCGTCTTGCATTCGATCATCAGCTCGTTCTCTCCGATGATTTGGACATGGGCGCCATTCAACAGGCTTACGGAACACCTGAGGCCGCCCGAAGAGCGATCGAAGCCGGCGGGGACCTCGTCCTGATATGCCACGAATTCATGAATGCTGAAGAAAGCGTCGCTCAGCTCGACACTCTTCCAGCATCGCTCTTTTATGACATTCAGATCCGCCTCGAGAGAGCGAAAAGACGGCTCAAAATCCCTCCCGTATTTTCAGAAACGGAATTCGCGGAAATCATCCGAGATATGGCGAAAATAAAGCAGTCCCTGCCCCCCGAAGAAACACAACAGACTAGCGGCGAACAACCCCAGAGCCCGGTGGAGCAATATTAGCGTAGCGATCCCATGCCCCGCGCACCAAGAGCCCTCGATTCAGATTCCTTTGAGAAGGTTGCTTCCCGTCATCTCCGCTGGTTGATCAAGACCAAGCATCGCAAGAAGAGTCGGAGCGATATCAGCCAAAACTCCATCATTCACCCTCCTGCTAGCCGCATCTCCCGCAACGTAGATGGCATGCACAAGATTCGTGGTATGAGCCGTGTGAGGTGACCCATCTTCATTAATCATGAACTCGCAGTTACCATGATCCGCTGTGATTAGAAGACTTCCATTTAGCCGAAGAGTCTCCTCAACTACCTGGCGCACTCCATCATCGATGGTCTCAACTGCTTTGACTGCCGCATCAACAACACCGGTGTGACCAACCATGTCGGGATTTGCAAAATTAAGCACCACAAGATCGAACTCCCGCAACTGCTCCACAACCGTCGCGGTCACCTCAGCCGCACTCATTTCGGGCTTATGATCGTAGGTTGGAACATCCTTAGGCGAAGGAATAATTGCTCTACTTTCTTGCCCACAGGGCTCTTCCTCACCGCCGTTAAAGAAATATGTCACGTGAGGGTATTTTTCCGTCTCCGCTATGCGCAACTGACTCTTTCCGGCAGCAGATACCACTTGGCCAAGAACGTTGATCAGTTTCTCCGGAGGAAATACTGCTGTGCAATCATAAGTCTCATCATACTCTGTCAGGGTGACATAATGAACATCCGGTCTAACCCCGGTCTCAAAGCCCTCGAAGTCCTCGCCGAGGAATACTTCCGAAAGCTGACGGGCTCGGTCGGCTCGGAAGTTAAAGAAGATTACCACATCCCCGTCCCTCACGCGCTGTGTGTCAGGCTCATGAAAAATGAGTGCTGGCATAAATTCGTCAGAGCGATCTTCCCTGTATTTCTCTGCAACCGCTTCACTAGCCAGAAGATCTGATTTCTCACCCACTCCGTGCACGATAGCATCCCATCCGATTTTAGTTCTTTCCCAGCGTCGGTCCCGATCCATCGCGAAATAGCGCCCTATCACTGTTGCGATCCGAGCTCCATATTTCGCGAGACCATCCTCAACCTCACTCAGAAAATTAGCCCCCGCTGTCGGAGAAGTGTCTCGTCCATCAGTAATTGCGTGGGCCACAATCTCGTTAACTCCGGCTGAATGGGCAGCCGCGGCCAGAGCTACCAGATGATCCTGGTGACTATGCACGCCACCATCTGAAACCAGCCCGACCAGATGAAGTCTGCCGGTCTGAGCCTTGGAAAAGGCCTTCTGGAGAACCTCATTATCGCCAAGAACGCCCTCTTCCACCACCTTGTTGATCCGGGTAAGATCCTGGTAAACGATCCGCCCTGCTCCAAGATTGAGGTGCCCGACCTCTGAATTCCCCATCTGCCCCTCAGGCAGTCCGACATCCAGCCCCGAGCAGCTGACCATACCCTTCGGATACTGCTTTAACAAACTATCGTGAAAGGGAGTATTTGCCAGCAAGGTTGCGTTTCCATTGGCCTTAGCCGTATTCGAACCCCCGGGATTTACGCCCCAGCCATCTCGGATAATTAGCACCACAGGTGATTTTGACATGACGGCGAGGACATTACGGTCCAGCCTCATCCTGCAAAGCCCAATCTACAATGCTTCTCCCACACTCTTCCCGCTTCCCGCTTACCGCTTACCGCTTCTGGGCATTGGTTGATCCCGATCTTATATGAGATTCCGGAAGTTTAGAATGTCCCATTGTTGAATTAGTGCTTTCATCTCCCCGTGTCCTTTCTGGAGCTCGTTGATGTTCATACCCACTTCCCTGTACGAAAGGGAACCTTCGGTGGAGGTTCAGACATCATCCGGGCGGTAGATGGAGTAACGCTTGGAGTAAACAAGGGTGAGATACTGGGACTGGTTGGCGAATCGGGCTGCGGCAAATCGACTCTCTCCAGAACAATAATGCAGCTTCAACGCGCAAATTCCGGTCACATTTCCCTTGAGGGAGAAGACCTGAGCTCCTTGGGCGCACGTGAGATCCAAGCACGCCGAGTCGATTTCCAGATGGTTTTCCAGGACCCGTATGCCTCCCTCAACCCCAGGATGACGGTATTCTCTACTCTCGCAGAGGCCCTCTTACAACGCCCCCTGCTCACCCTCCGCCATAAAGGCGGCAGTCATTATGAGCTCCGCGATTTCAAAAAGAACCTCACTGAGAGGGTGGCCGAACTGATGGAACGCGTAGGGCTTGATGCCCGCTTCATGCAGAAGTATCCCCATGAATTCTCTGGTGGTCAGCGGCAGAGGATCGCCATTGCACGCGCACTCGCCCCCAAGCCTAAGCTTATCCTCGCCGACGAACCCGTCTCCGCCCTTGATGTTTCAATTCAATCTCAGATCCTGAATCTTCTTCTTGAATTACGTAGCGAGCTCTCACTCACAATGATTTTCATCTCTCACGATCTCTCCGTCGTGCGATTCCTCGCAGACAATATAGCCGTGATGAAGGCTGGAAAAATTGTCGAATATGGAACCGCCCATCAGGTTTTTGACGAGCCTCAGCACCCTTACACAAGGACACTCCTCGAGGCGATACCCAAGATTAAGCTTCCAGCCTGAAATCCTCAACATGAGCTATCAGGTTTTTGCCCGTAAATATCGACCCCGAACCTTTGACGACGTCCTGGGTCAGGATCATGTGGTTACCACCCTTCGGAATGCCATCGAGGCTGATCGGCTTGCTCACGCCTATCTCTTTGTAGGACCCCGGGGCACGGGCAAGACCTCAACCGCTCGCATTTTCGCGAAGGCACTAAATTGCAGCAATGGCCCACGGTTGGATTTTGACCCTGATGAGGAGGCCTGCATTGAAATTGCGGAGGGGCGTTCGCTTGACGTCCTTGAAATCGATGGAGCCTCCAACAACGGGGTAGATCAGGTCAGAGAGCTCAGAGAGACCGTCAATTACGCCCCTGCCAGCAGCCGCTTTAAGATCTACTATATCGACGAGGTGCATATGCTCTCCACTGCGGCTTTTAATGCACTTTTGAAGACACTCGAGGAGCCCCCTCCTCATGTGAAATTCATTTTCGCTACTACCGAGCCAAATAAAATTCTCCCAACCATCATCTCACGCTGTCAACGCTTCGACCTCCGTCCGATACCCATGGAAGTCATCGCTCGGCAGCTTCAGAATATTTCAGACCAGGAGAATGTAACTCTCGAACAACCCGCCGCATGGTCTATTGCCAAAGGAGCAGATGGAGGAATGCGTGATGCACAGTCAATGCTGGATCAGCTCGTTGCCTTTTGCGGTGACACAATTACCGAGGAAAACGTTCAGGACATATTCGGCTTCACCTCATCCGAAACCATCTCCTCTCTCGCTACTCATCTTCTCAGAGGGCAGACAGCTGAAAGCATCGCCCTAGTACAGGCAGAGGCCGACAGAGGAAAAGACCTGACGCAGCTTCTTTCCGAACTAGCCGGGTTCATCCGGGCACTCCTACTCGATCGACTCAACCCAGACACTGGCACTACTGAGATTCCTGCAGGCTTCTGGGACCAGATCGGGGATTCGTCTGCCCTCCCCGGAGACGAGAGACTGCTTGGCGTCCTCGATAGGTTGGCGAACGCCGACGCTCGCATGCGGCGCGCCTCGAACAAGCAGCTTCATTTCGAAATAGCCATGATCCGGGCCATTCAGTCGCTGGACGAAGTGCAAATCAGCGATGTCATCAGGTCGCTTAAGGCCGGAAATCCTGCAGAAGCCAACCCCGTTGCCTCCCTTCAGGCTCAACCAGCTGAAACTCCCCCGGTTGTCCAGGCTCCGTCCTCTGAGGCATCCTCGAATCCTCCTTCCACCGCACGATCGTCAGCCCGTGCCAAAAAGAAATCCCGCGGAGTGGAAAACCAGCTCGAATCCCTCATTGAGCAGGCGCCAGAAAACCACCCTGAACCTGCCGCTCCTAATAGCGAGGGCTCAGCTGGAGAAAGCATCCCTAAGGAATTACCGTCACCTGCGGCTGCTGAAGCCAATGAAACCGGAGCCCCGAAGGACCAGGATGCTTTCTACGATGACCCGCTGGTGCGGGAAGCCTTGGATATATTCAAGGGTAAACTGAAGGACTAAGCCTATCAGCTCTAGCTACCATGGCTGAAGTCACCCGCGATCATCTCGCAGATATTCTTGAGGAAATAGCCCTCCTTCTGGAGCTAAAAGGAGAGAACCCCTTTAAGATCCGCGCCTACCGTAACGGAGCTGAAATCATCCGCTCTTTTGATGGCGATATCGTTGCACGGGCAACGGATGGGGAGCTTACCGGGATCAAGGGCATCGGAGAGGCCCTCCAGCAGAAACTTCATGAACTCGCTATCAGTGGCAAGCTAGCCTTTCACCAGGCCCTCAGGGATGAATTTCCAGAGGGAATCTTTGAGCTCCTCCAATTACAGGGCCTTGGCCCGAAAAAGGTCCGGGCCCTCTACGACAAACTCGACATATCCTCCCTAGGGGGGTTGCGGCGAGCCTGCGAAGCTGGCGAAGTCGGCTCCTTGTCTGGATTCGGGAAAAAAACGGAAGAAAAAATCCTCAACTCCATCGATGCCCACGAACGCTTTGCCGGGTATTACCTCCTTGCGGACGTCGCCCCTGACGCAGAGCGAATTTTGAGCATTCTGCGGGAGCATCCGGAAGCGAGCCGGGTAGAAATCGCGGGCTCCTATCGCCGGGGCAAGGAAACTCTCCATGACCTCGACTTCCTTGTGGCTACGACTAACCCGAACGCACTCACTACCTTTTTTACCCAAATCCCTGGCATCCTGGAGGTCATTGCGCAGGGTCAGACGAAGGCATCTGTTCGTCTTGAGAACGGCCTCCAATGCGATCTTCGGGCCATATCCAACAGCGAGTGGCCATTCGCTCTAATGTATTTTACCGGGAGCAAGGAACACAATGTGGAGTTGCGATCTCGAGCCCTCAAACAGGGACTCACCTTGAATGAATACCACCTTCGCCCAGTTGAGGATTCAGGACGAGCTGACCCTACTCCTGAGCTCCACGAGGAAGAGGATGTCTACCGAGAGCTGGGACTGCAGTTTATCGATCCATCGATAAGGGAAAACCGGGGAGAGTTTGAGATAGCCGCTCAGGGGGAAGTGCCGCGCCTTGTTGAACAGGAAAACCTCCGGGGGACCTTCCACAACCATACCACGGAATCTGATGGACGCTCTACCCTGTCCGAAATGGCCAATGCTGCTCGCGAGCTGGGGCTCTCATACCTTGGCATCTCAGACCACTCCAAATCATCTTTTCAAGCGAATGGACTTAGCGAGGAGAGACTTCTTAAACAAGTGGCTGATATCAGAGCCATGAACGCAACCCTTGAGGACCTTGATCTCTACGCGGGCAATGAAGTCGACATCCTGCGAGATGGCTCCCTAGATTTTGATAACGAGATCCTAGCGCAGCTCGACTATGTCGTCGCCTCTGTCCACGCGTCGTTTAATCTCTCCGAAAAGGAAATGACTGACCGCCTAATCAAGGCGATGGAAAACCCTCATGTCTCGATGTTGGGACACCCCAGCGGACGGCTTCTCCTTCGCAGAGAAGCTTATGCCGTGAATCATGAAAAGATTATCGATTGTGCCTCTGCCACCGGCACCGTTATCGAACTGAACTGCTCCGCCAAACGAATGGATATGGACTGGCGATGGTGGAAGCGCGCCCGGGACAAGGGTGTAATATGCTCGGTTAATCCTGATGCTCACCACGTTGATGGGTTCCAGAATCTTCATTTTGGCATTCGTGTCGCACGCAAGGGCTGGCTCCGGAGGGAGGACATTCTTAATTGCAGGTCTTCGCAGGAAATTTCTGAATGGATGCAAACCCCTAAGGAAGAAAGAGTTTAGAGGGATCCAATTCCGCCTTTTCCCCACCCTTCTCCTAGCCTATTGTCCCCTGCGCATGGTCCTTCTGAGATCTTCAAGCGGTTGCCTTCGAATCGCCACCCTTCTGCTTTGCCTCTCGATGTCCGTGGTGGCACAGGCACCGGTAGATGCAAAGTTCAAGCCATCCGATATCTACTTTCAAGCCTGGCTCACTGTTCGGGAGGCTGAAAAGGCAACCAAAGAAGGGAAATTTCTGGATGCCTTCAATCGCTACGACAAAGCGAGGCAACTCTTTGAATCCGTTGCTCTTTCGAATCCAGAATTCAAACCCGAGCTTGTCAAAAGCCGAACCGAATCAACCACATCTGCAATGAGCGCGATCCGGGATAAGGCGCTCGCCGAGAGAAATAAGATGGCCTCACGAACTGGTGATCTTGTTGAAAGCGGCGGACCCCGACCTGACGCCGGAGACCTGCAGATCCCCAAATTAGACCCCGCGAAAAGAGCCAAGGTAACTGCGCTTCAACAACAGATATCCCAGTATCGCAGCGAACTCCAGAAAGCTCGTTCGGCACGGGACGCAAATTCCGTACGACTAAGGGAAGCTCTCCGTCAGCTGGAAATGGAGCGGGACAGGGTAGCGCGAGGACCTATTTCCGGCCAACTTGCAGAAATAAATCGGCGGATTACGAAAGTGGAGGGCGAGCGCAATGCGATGTTCAAAGCCCTGCAGGAGAGCAGGGCCCAACACGAAAAATCTCTTTCTCAGCTAGCATCGGCTCGGGAGGAGAGCTCCGAAGCGCAAAAGCGTGCTGCCGATCTTGAGGAGGTCGTCAATATTCAACAATCCGCCTCCAAGGAGGTAGTCGAGGGACTACGACGCCAGATGAAGGAAATGAAAGCGGCCCTTGTCGAAAAAGACCGTAGCTACGTCGCCTTGGAGGCCAGGACTGCCCAACTCGACAAGCAGCTCGGAGAAGCCAAGGACCAGATCCGGGACCTTCGGGGGGAACGTGATGCCCTCCTAGTCGAACGCGATCAGATGTCTGCCCTTCTGAAGCTGAACGAGAGCGAACGCGTCCAGCTTTTGATTAAGCAGAATATGGACATGGGCCGTAAGCTCAACACCGCGCGGGAGCGACTCAAGACCCTGCACTCCGACAATAATGCCACCAAGGATCAGCTCATTGAAGCCAAGAGAGATCTCGCCCAAGCGAAAGGCCGGCTCATAGATTTCCAACGAGAAAATGCCTCTCAGAAAAGACGACTTGAAGCGATGGAGCAACGCCTGAGGGCTGCTGGCGTCGAACTCCAGGATGAACTCGCAGACGGAAAGGTCGGCCCCAAGGTGCGGGAAGAGATGGAAATGTTACGCGACATCATTTCCCGGCAGCTTCGCATCCAGGAACATCGGAAGAGTGCAAAGAATGCCGTTATGGCGGAAATACGCAAAATCGGTCAGCGACAGGGACCACTTGTTGACAATATTCAGGGCCTTTTTGATCAGGAATTACAGCTAACCGCTGAAGAAAGCAGACTGATTGCTGAATTCAAGGTGGATGACGAATTCATCTTTGACGACAGACCCAAGGAGCAGGAGGTTGCGGATGCATCAAGAAGCCTTCAGCAGAGCATTTCTATCAAGGATCAGCTTGCGCGGCGCGCATTCGCAAATGGCCGCTTTCTCGCAGCCCGGGAAGTCTTCGAATCGATTCTGGACCAACACCCTGGCCACGTCGAAACCATGCTCAACCTCGGAGTGGTTCATGTGAAAAATGAGGACCTGCCACTCGCTCTTTCCTCTTTCAACGATGCCTTGGTAATCCGAGGTGACAACCTTCCTTTTGCTCACTTCATGCTTGGTGTTTGCCATTATCGCCTTTCCAACCTCGACAACTCCAAGCAATCGCTTGAACGCGCCGTTGACCTTGATAACAACAATGCCAAGGCTCACGTATTTCTAGGGAACGTTGCCGGCCGTGAAGAACGTGATGATGATGCGGAAGCGCACTTCAGAACCGCTATTGAGATCGACCCAACTCTCTCCGATCCCTACTATAACCTGGCAGTGATCTATCTCAGGAAAGGACTTAAGAACGAGGCGCTGGAACTCTACCAGGAAGCCCTCAAGCGAGGAGCTGACCCTAACCTTGAGTTCGAAGCCAGCCTCGCCTCCAGCTAGCTCAGCGGCTGGAAAATCCTTCGGCGTTACCGACTATCTCTTCCGCTCTCCCACGGAGACTTTCATTTCATCGGAATTGCCCTTCAGCTCTGGCGCGTACATAGCCTCCGCTCTTGCAGGAAGGGCACTGAATGTCCCCGGGGTCTCCGCTCTCAGCCGATAGCTGAGACTATGCCTCCCACGAGGCAGGCTTCTTACATACATTGAGACCTTTTCGTCCCGATACTCCACGAAAGAGCTCAGCCCCCCTCCTCCATGGCCGCTGCGGAGCTCCACTGCTTCAAAGCCGGCAGCCTTCCAATCTTCGAATACGAGATAACTGTAGTCATTTTTGCTCTCTATCGATAACTCGACCTCAATCAGATCTCCGCTGATGAGCTCTTCTCCCTGCTCTATCTTCCTTCTCTCGTATTTCTCCCGCCTCTGCCGAAGGGCTTGGCCTCGGGACCCCGACACATCCTCCACAGCCATCACCGGAACAAGCTTGTAGTAGGCGCGGTCCAACTTGACCTCCAGACCTGCTTTTTTCAGAAACTTCTCCCTGCTGAAAACTGTCAGGTAAACATTCACGTAGAGTGGTCCCTTGCCAGCCCTGCGCAACTCAATCTTGTGCTTCCCGGTTCCCAGCACGTCCCCGGCCACCATGACGACACCATCATAGCTGAAGAGGTTCTCCTTCGAGATCTTTACCGTTTTCACGCTTTTGCCATCGAGAAGAACCTCGACCTCCATTTCGGGACTATCCTCTCCACTGGCTCGCAGGTAGTCCGCAAGGGCCTCCACACAATATGCCGTATCCCTCGTCGACTTCCAGGAAGTTGCATGCTTTCGGTTATTGACGAGATATTTTGCCAAACCGCTGGCCTGCGAACTACGCGGCTTCGCTACCGCCAGCAACTTGAGATAGAAAGCATGCGCTTCGAATTCGCTGCCATACCAGCGCCACCAGTAGCCCCCGGCACCCAGGTCCAGCCAGGCCGTCTGATTTTCTCGGTCTTCCTTGAGGAACTGTTCAATATTCCGGATCACTCCGTCTCGCTCCTTAAGATCGCCTGTCCGATGCAACTCGAGGCCAAGGAGGCACTTGGCGTACACCGGAAGCTTAACCCGGTCGCGCTTAAGGAAACCCAGCATCTCCTTTTCATCAATACCAGCCATTCCGAGAACCTTTCTTACAAGTGAATCAAGAGCATCCGCGCGTTGCTTGGTTTTCTTCTTACGCATTTTCCAGGACCGCACCATCTCGACCTGACCTTGCTCATACCTCTTCAGCCATTCGACTCCGCCGTTCAGCAGCTCGTCCGGCACGGGTGCTCCGTTTGCTCTCGCCACCGTTAACCCATGCACTACAACCGCGGTCGTATGCGGATAAGAGCGAGCTCCATAGGCGCTGAACCATCCCCATCCACCATCCGAATTTTGCATTTCTCTCAATCGCTTGACACCCTTCCTTACCATCGTATCCACCTCCTCAAGATTCCATACTGGGTTATCCTTCCAGACTCTCCATTGAGAAGCCCGCTTCTGGGCATCGCCAAGCTCTTGCGGGTTCAGATTTGCCCTTTTGTTCCTCACCTCAGCCAAATCAATCTGCATATCTCGAAGAAGTCGCTGAGTTATAACCGCTGGAACGAAGCGGTTCACTGTATGCTCGGTAGAACTGTGAGGATACGCTGCCAGGTAGGGCAGGGAATCGACCATCGCACCGGCTACGGTCGGCGAATAGCGAATCTCAAGACGGCTTTGACCAGGACGCCGGTCTTTAGGCACCTCAAACTCCAGAGAAACTGAATCCTTTTCACGCTGCGAAGCGCGACTCCAGGACTCCGTGCGTAATATACCGTGCACGTAGACCGGAAACTCCATTTCCATAGCATCTGACTCGTCATCCGCATCCAGCACCCGGTCCCCGCCATGAGCAACAGCCTTCATTCGGATCATGACATCCCCCTCTTTTCTGGCGACCGCTCTCCAATCCACCCTTTGTTCTCCTCCTCCAGGAATCACCACATTTGCACCTGTTGAGCCAATCGCTTCGAGGGCCCCTCCCTCGAGCTCGAGAGTCACCTCGACCTCTTTTGCATCTTCCCGATAATTATGCACAACTGCGCTGAGCACTACCTCATCCGTCTCTACAAAAAAGCGAGGAGCCTGTAACCGGACGATCAGATCCTTACTAGTGATCACCTCTGCAGAACCCTCTCCCACCCGGGTTCCTTTACCAAGGGCCCAGACCTTAACCTTCCAGGTGGTTAGGTTATCAGGATACTCGACCTCGATCTCTGCCTCGCCGTCCTTATTTGTTTTTATCGCGCCAGCCCACTTGACCAGATCCGCGAATCCAGATCGAACCATGACCTGCGGCGCCTCCGCACCTCCCTGTCCGCCAGCCGCCCCAGACTTCATGGCAGGCCCGCCTTCCGCAGGCACTCTCCCATTACTTAGCAGCATAGTCGACGAGTCCTCCATCGCTGCAATATTTGGAGCGCCCCGTGACCTCATTAATCCCTCTCCGAAGGAATATGCCTCACGCCGAAGCACGCTATTCGCATCAGAAAGCTCGGAGACTAGATTTCCAAAGCGCCCAAGAGTTTGCATTCGGGGCGCCTTCGTTTTTCCTATCTGGCTCCCTTGGAATGATTGCGAATGCCTTACCTCCGCTCTGTAGAACGGGCGCGTCCAGCTCCAGAAAAAATCTCTGAGATTTTGGACATTTGACCCTCCGGCAATGGCTTCGAGGCTTTTATCATAGATCGTGACAACTGTGGCTCCTTCAAACGGGTCTCCGTTCTGATCCTTTAATCTTATCCTCAGCGCTGACTTCTCACCTGGCTTGACTCGATCTTTACCTGGAAGAACCTCCACCGAGAGAAGTCTCTTTTGCGGCGGAAGGACAATCTGGCGGGTCTCTGAAACAACCTTTCCATTTACGAGTGTCACTGCCTGTATATGAATATTTGGCATATCCTTCTGGAGCAATTTCAGGACTACTTCCTTCGATTTCCCCCGAATTTGAATGGGCCTCATCTCTTCTGCTGATCCACCCGTGGTTCTCACAAAAAGAAGGACCGTAGAGTTCTTCTGTTTTGTGTTCACGAGGACACGAGCTTCTTCGCCCGGTAGATATTCCTTTTTATCAAGGATCAGTTCCAAGGGGTTGAACCTGCTCTTGGATCCATCGTCATCCAAATTACGAACCACAAAAACCGTCGCCCCCTCTTCCTCGTTGCCTTTCTCGTCAGTCAACTTTACCGAAAATCGGTATTGCCCTGGCGAAGGCGCTTTGAAGCGAATCTCTCCCTCGCCCTTTTCCAGATCACGTCCCTCCACTTTGAAGGACTTAATTTGGCTCTCCTTCACCTTACCATTATCGTCGAGAGTGACTCGATAGAGGACACCGACCCCTTTGACGCTCACCGCCCGGCCATCAAGGGTATGAGCCGAGAACGAGGCATTCACGGCCACTCCCGGTCGGGCATATCCCTGATCGAGCCATACTTTTGCACTAAAGGGTTTTCGCGCGACCAAGACGCTCCCCGAACCTTCGATCGTCCTGCGAGAGGAGTCGACAACCTCGGCGGAAACCGTGTAGCGATGGTCAATATCCCCATGCACAAGCTTGGCTACGGAAGTATCAATCAGAACACTCACCTTCCCATCCGGCTCTATCTCAAACTCCCGATCGAGGACCAGCTCCGGCGGAGTCCAACGTTGACCTCCCCACCAGGGAGGCACCGGGGCAACACAACCCCACTTGCGCCACCCAGGATACTCCGGATAATCCTGCCCAAACCACCAGTAGCCCTCACCATAGAGCCAATCCCATGCCCCCCCGGGAAACCAAGTGTCACTGTGACTAAATCTCTGAACCTTGACCTTCACCCTCCCATCAGTCACCGGAGCGCCGTGGTAATAGGTAGCGCGCACCTTTGCCTCTATAGTCTCCCCAAGCCTGATGGGTTCATCGGGTGCCTCTACCACCACCTCAAATTCGGGCTTCTTATATTCCTCAACCCGGAAGTGAATCGATCCCCCCGGCACTTCACCTTTTAGATAGACTTGGTAAACGCCTAGACGCGCATCCAGCGGCAGCATCCATTCACCCTCGACACCGCCGTACTCATCTGTCCTCAGGTTTTTCAACTCCTCTACCTTCCCCGTAGCCTCGTGATGAATCTCAATCGTGCACTTCTTGTTCGCGAAGAGCGATACGTCATCGAGGTCATGCCTCGCCGTCCTACTCCAGAATTTAACGTAAACCTTCTGCTCCGGGCGATAGACGGGGCGATCCGTGATCCCATAAGATCTTGAGTTATTCAGCTTTCCCCACCGGAAGTCGTTCCAGCGGTGACTCTGAAACCCCATCAGTGCCCGGCCTCCCTTAAGACTACGTCCCACCGCCATCCACTGGTAATTGGGATCAAGTTCTCCCTTAGCCAAAACAACTGAGCCCTGTGCTCCTATCTTCTTTTTAATCCTTTTGGTTTTAACATCAAATTTTCTCAAGACCGCCTTGACCCCTTCCCTCCGTTCAACCCGGAATCCAAAAAGCTCAAGACTACCGCTTAGTGGAGACCCTGCCTTACTTTCGGCGAGATAGAACAAATTACCGTCCTTCAACACCTGGGATACCAGCGCGGTATCGGCAATCCAGACAACAATCCAGGAAGCATTCCCTTTCCCCGGAGTTGCCTTCAGCAGATAAGCGCCTGCTTCGCTTACGGGCATGATCAACTCGGCGCGGGTGTCCCAATGGTTTTCCCGAGGCTCAAGCGCTACCTCCCACTCATCAATTTTAGCGCCAAGATACTTTTTCTGGTTTTCATTAACCAGCCGACTACCAATTCGGGCCACATCCAAAACCGAGCTATTGATCTCTCTCGGGTTCCCCTCCAAATGCTTGAATAAATCGTCGACAACCAAGTCTATATCCAGCGCGTGCAGCGAGAGCTGCACGTCCTTCGCATTACGGTAAATAAAAGAGAGCTTCGGCTTTTTCCCAGCCTGAGTCATGGGGGCGACTTCAAACCGACCCCATTCACCTTCGACCTGCTCAAGAAGGTTCTCCCGGTGGCTACCCTTCCCCTTTCCGTGAGTCGAAATAATCCTCTTCAGCTCCTGCGCCCCAGCCGCATACTGACGGCGATTGAGAAACACCTGCACGAGCAGATCCCCGAGCGCGGCATTTGACTGCTTCCCAGTTGAAAGCCGTCTGAGCAGAGGGATGAACTGGTAGTCGGCGACCAGATCAAAGCGTCGGACTCCGGAGGCTAGGTTCGCTAGGGTCTCTGTTTCTTTCAAAGTGTGGACCTGTAGAATTCCCTCGGCCTCCTCAGGATCCTGCTGCATCCATCGACCGAATCCCGTCAAGGTTCCCACCCCGTAGTGCTGAACGAGAAAACGCGCCCACTGCTCCTTTGATTTCGACTCTTTCTCTGGCCCTAGCCTCACCGACTCGCTAAGAGCCCAACGCCACCTTTCCCCGTCATTTTCAGCACCCTCCCATGATTCAGGAACATCAAGAACGAGAGGGCTTCCATCCGCGTCAACAGGGGCCCCTGACCCACTTGAAAGGCGTCCCTCATCCCCATAATCGGGAAGATCTGCCAGATTCGTCAGAACTCCCAATGCCCAGACTCTTTGAGGTCCCGTCCGCCCGAGGGCCAAATAGCCTGCAAGGTCGGAATACAAATCGCTCGCTACCCTTTTGTCGTTTTCCTCGATGCACCCGAGGGCTTGAAGAATCAACTGAATCGACCGGACCCGGTCACGGCCCCCACATGACACGTAAGCTCCTCCCCCCCGGTGATAGCCTCGTCGAAATTCTCCATCCAGAAGGAATCCTGAATGCTGTAACTGCTGATAGCTCTGAGCTGCCTGACGCAAAAGGATCCAGTTCTCGGAGTGACGCCTGACCGCGTTCTCTAGAATCTCATCAGCCCCAGCTACCTGACGCAACTCACGTAGATAGCGAAGCGAAGACAAGAGGTCTTTGCCGCTGTTCCTATCATCAACGGATTCGAGCATCGCTCGACTGATATCCAGCGCCTCTTTCCAGTTGCCATCCTTCGCGAGCGCTTCGGCCTTCTTCCTTAACTGAGCCGGCGACTGTTCAGCTTGGGTCTGAACTACAGCACCCGCAACAATGAGGGCTAAAAAAATAAATTTCAATTTCATGGCAAAAACATGGATACGGACGAACCGTAATTACTTCGGAGCACGGCTTTCCTTATTACTAGACCCACAAGCAATGAAACCCTTGGAGAAAAATAAAATCAGCCTCCAACCCTGGGAATCTTTACTCCTCTCTGCGGGATGACCCAAAATCAAGGGACTGAGGAGATTTACGCGATAGCCGGAAACGACCTCCATTATGGGTCCTGAGAGGCTTAAACACCTCATCTGCGCCACACTCTTTGATCTCAAAGATCATTAAGAGCAGTTCGCCCAGCCGCCCCTTGGGAAAACCCTTCTTGGCGAACCACGCAAGGTACTCCGCTGGAAGATCGAAAACAGGCACTCCGCGGGGCGGGTAATTGGCAGGACCATACTTTCCAAACGGCATCCTGGTCCTCCCTATTTCCTCGAGCAGAGCACTGAAATCTTCCCTGTCAATCTCGGTAAAATCCACTCACCAAGAAGACCATGCCGAGCCGCCTCGTCAAGGCCACAGCTCAGAGATCAAAATGCAACTGCGACTTGTTTCCAGTATCCGCAAAGCGGACGCCTACTCCAACGAGCCGGACGCCTTTCCCCCCGCCCCTGCTCCAAGCCTCTGCAAGCAACTCCCGGCAGACTCCGCTCTCAATGGCGCCCTTTGCTTCTGTGTCTCGGGCATCGCCTCCCGGAGCTCTTTCGGCAGTCGTCTGAGTAAAATCTGAAAATTTCAGCTTCACCACCAGGGATCTGATAATCCGCTGACGATACTTTGCCATAACCGCCTCCTCAACTTTGTTTCTTAACTCCTCCATGACTTCAACCAGGGCAGGAAACTCCTCTAGATCCTCTTTCAGGGTTGTCTCACTGCTAACCGACTTACGAATCCGGTCGACCCGGACCGGCCTATTATCGAGCCCCCGACAGAGAGCATGAAGTTCCAAGCCCCAGCTTCCAAAGAGATCCGCCAACTCGTATTTACTGATCCGCTGAAGATCTCCGCACGTAAGAACTTCTACCGAAGCTAGCCTCTCCTCTGTTTTGCGCCCTACTCCATGCAGCCGTCTCACTGGGAGATGCTCAAGAAACTCCTCAACCTCTCCGGGCTTGATTTCAAACTGACCATTCGGCTTTTTCCAGTCACTTGCGATTTTGGCCAGTAACTTATTAATTGCGATTCCCGCAGAGGCCGTTAATCCTGTCTCTTTTTCGATCCGACTCCGTATCTGCGAAGCAATCCGCACTCCATTTTCTCGATTGTTCGTCACGTCAAGATAGGCCTCGTCAAGCGAGAGCGGCTCAACTAACTGGGTGTAGCGATTAAAAATATCCCTCACTTTTTTCGACTCCTCTCTGTAGACCTCAAATCGCGTTGGCATTACAATAAGGTCCGGACAGAGCTGAAGCGCCTTGAAAGTAGGCATCGCTGAGCGGCATCCATACTTCCGCGCTTCATAATTGGCCGTAGTAAGAACACCTCGCTCCCTTCCTCCCACAGCGACGGCCTTACCCTTCAATGAGGGGTGGTCGCGCACCTCAATGGCAGCATAAAAGCAGTCCATGTCGATATGCAGAATCGAACGCATCCGGCCTGAACTTACTTCAAAAGGCACACTCCTCAAATGCCTGATCCCCCAAAAAACAACTAAAGAAAGGTTTCGGCTAGCAACCATCTTACCGCAAAGGACTGGCAATGAGAATTTTCGGTCATCTTCGACCACGCTAACGACACGGAACGGCAAGACTCCTCGTCAGCCCACATTTCTGGTCCCGAAGCAAGGAACCAGGATGCCCTCATCAACCCGATAACTGAGTCATAATCTGCTCAGTGAGCGACTTTACCAGTTCCTCAGCGTCAGTGTCGAGAGCACTCCCGCTTCCAGACATTCCCGCCTTGCCCTCGGGCAAGTCACAAACCGCGCCCGGACGAAACTCAGAGTTGTCACAAAGCTCGCATTCTTTCCAGCCGGCACGCTTGTCATCCATCCCAAGGCTTGAGCGAAGCTCAATCAACTCCTTTGCCTGACTACCGCTGATCGTCAGGAGCTCTTTCCCTTTCAGCTGCGCTGCCAGAAGGACTGTCTGACAGTAGGCATCGGTGTTCTCCATTTTCCAGTAGGCGTCCTCAATATCCTTACCCCACGTGATCACTCCATGATTGATCATCAGGACCGACATATGCTCGATGGCAGCTTCCCCGACCGCCTTGGCATTCGCCGGCGTCCCTGGAGTCTGGTATTCAGCCATTCCGATTTCGCCGAGGAAAACTTCAGCTTCAGGAATCATACATGTTGGCGGGCGCACCCCCGCCACTGCAAAGGCAGTGCCATGCGGCGGATGAGCATGACAGCAGGCTTTCGCTTTGGGCTGCCTCTTCATAATGGCCATATGAGTCAGACACTCGCTGGTTCGCCGCCTCGTCCCGGCCAACTGATTTCCTTCGAGGTCGATCAGCGCCATATCCTCCGGACGCATGAAACCCTTAGAGATCAGGGTGGGGGTACAGAGAACCAGATTATCCCCGACCCTGATTGTAAGGTTCCCTCCATTCCCATCGGTATAGTTTTTTCTCCACATCCGATCGCCGATATCGACCATTCTCTCCTTGAGATCGTTTAATTCCGGAGAGCGGAAGAATCTTGCGATTTCCTCTGGAGATTTGGGATCATTCCCCGGCTCCCATCGAAACTCATAGTCGGGAACTCCCGGCACCACCGCCTCAAGAGCACCCGATTCGACCCTTCTACGACGGGACTGGGACTCCTTGATCACATCTTTGGCAGTAGGGGTCAGAAGCGCTCCCTCGGGAATCGCGTCCAAGCTTTTTCCCTCTCTGAGTAGCCCTTCTATATCGCGGCCAGTAAATACCTTTTTCATACTTCCTTCTTTAATCGTCGTCATCCTCTGGCGGATACGGGTGATGTTCTATCCAGTCGAAAATCGCCACCGTGATGGCATCGATAGGGGTCGGATCTTCAAAAGGAGCCGTCGCCTCTGCTCCCTCCACGAACCCCACAATATCAGACTCTCCTGCACCCAGATCGTCATAGACCACCAAAGATGGTAAAGAGGTCATTCGAGGCTCAATGTCACATGCGGTATTCAACTGCTCTCCCTCCAGGGGATTGACCAGAAGCCAGCGGGTAGCGCGCAGAGCCGGATCCTGAACTCCCATCGTAACCTTCCCTATGACCTGTCCAATCCGCATGGCTATTCGTCGATGAGCCCCTGAATATAATTCCGAACCGGCGAACTTTGGTCGTCCACGATTCCCCGTGCACCAATACCATCAGTGCTCACAAAAACGCGCTGGTGAAGCGCTGCCCCGAAAAGGTCGATCGCCACAAATGGCGGCGCCCCGCTTGACTCTCCATTAGAATTTTCCTGCCTGCAAAGAAGCATACTGAAACCCTTCAGACTGGGGTGGCTGTGGGTTGCAACCGCATTCCCAACTACTCGGCACATCAACATCGCAGTCTATACAATCCTAAGGTTCTCTACCATTACGCACCGCCTGACCCGGGTAAACGTTTTGGGTGTGGTGATGCCCTCGCCGGTTGTCGTCGCGACCGAATAACTTAAATACCCTTCGCCTCCCAATCCCAGACCTGCGACACAAGGTCCATTCTTCACAAAAATCGTCGTGTCCATCTGACGACCCATGTGAGTCATATTACCCACGTTCGTAGAGTGGATAATTGCCGAATGCCTGTAGCCATGTTCCGCAACCTTGGCCTGCTCTACCGCGGCCTCAAAATCGGCGACGGGAACAATTGGGACCATCGGCATCATCTGCTCCTCCTGCACGTAGGGGTGACTCTTATCCGCCTCCGCAAAGAGAAGTTCACAGCGATCACTGATACTGGCGCCAGCAGCTCGGGCAAGCCGAGCCGGACTGGCCCCGACAAAATCCCGATTAACAACCGCATGGGAGCATCCGCCCCCGTCATTCTTCTGGGTGAAGGCCACCCCCGTCAACTTCTCCAGCTGGCGTCCGCTCAGCTTTCCAGCACCGGCACGCTCAAGGGAGGTCATGAATTCTGCAAAAACTGCCTCGACCACGAATACCGCCTTTTCGCCGATACAGAGAAGGTTGTTATCAAAAGAAGCTCCCTCGATCACACTCCTCGCAGCCGCTGCCAGATCTGCGGTTTCATCCACTACCACAACGGGATTACCGGGTCCTGCACAGATGGCACGCTTTCCTGAAGTCATTGCTGCCTTCACAACCGCCGGGCCACCGGTGATCACCATAATGGCTATGAGATCATGTTTCGAGATCTGCTCAAAAGTTTCGAGGGTCGGATTTTCAATCACGCATATCAGGTTTTCGATCCCCAACTCGCTCGCAATGGCACGGTTATACTCCCGGGCCGCCATTGCCGCACTTTTAGCCCCACCTGGATGGGGATTAAACACAACCGCATTTCCAGCCGCGACCATGTTGATCACATTGCCTGTCAAAGTTGGGACGGAGTGCGTTACCGGAAGAATGGCGCCCACCACTCCAAAGGGTGCATATTCCTCCAGAGTAATGCCATCGTCTCCACTAAGAGCATAGGGCCTGAGCCACTCGACGCCCGGCACCTTGTCCATGATCGCCAACTTTGCGATCTTATGATCCAAACGCCCGATTCCTGTTTCTTCCAACTCAAACGCTCCCCAGCTCTCCGTATTCGCACTACAGATCCCTTTGACGATCTCAATCACCTTGGAGCGCCCCTCTAGCCCGAGAGACTTTAACTGAAGATACGAGTCCTGCGCCGCATTAGCAGCAGTGTTTACACAATTGAACACCCCGAAGTGTCCGGTCCCTGCTTTTGGACCGGAATGGCAACCACACTGTCCTCCGGAAGCCGGCGACACAGGAGCCTTCGCTGTAGCGGACACCCCGGACTGACCAACCGGACGCCCCAGATCCGCCATCACCTTCTCCACAACTCCTCGGAGCATTTCTTGGTCAATCTTGATACTCATAACAATCCTCTTTCGATTCTAGAACGATCTATGACCCGTCATAAACTTTGGCTCCAAGAACATCGACACTGTCCACAACCGCCACCACCGCCGCATCGACAGGGAGCTGTTTGAGCCCTCCTGCCTGCCTCGCCGAACTACCCTGACAGAACATGACAAGCGATCCCTCTCCTGCACCGACCGTATCAACGGCCACGATTGTATTCGACCCGTCCCGGAATTGGGTGGGGTCGGCTTCGTCGATCAGCCGCGGGCGAAGGATGAGAAGCTTCCGCCCCACCATACTCTCGTCTTTCTTGGTGGCCACGACGTGACCAATGACCTCTGCGAGGAACATTACTCTCGGGGATCCTTACCTATTTTGCTTTCGGAGATGGCTTTTCACCCACAATAACCGTGTCAATAGCCTCGTCCGGACGAGCTATCACGTGGGCAGTCACTACTTCTCCGAGGCTGGCCGCGGTATCGGCCCCTGCATCGATTGCAGCTTTTACTGCTGCCACGTCACCGGTGACCACCGCGTTACAAAGGCCACTGCCAATGCTCCTCATTGGCCCTGTCAACTCGACGCTTGCAGCCTTAAGAGCCGCATCTACGCCACTGACGAGACAACACAAACCGCGTGTCTCGAGAAGTCCTACTGCTTGTTTTCCCATTGTTCTATTGTTGTTTAATTTAAATTCGTAACTTTCTGATACACTTCCCTCGCAAGGACCAGCTCCTCATTGGCAGGTATAACAAGAACCTGCACTCGCGCCCCCTCTCCGGTGAGCCTCGCTTCGCCTCGTCCTGCTCCTTCATTTTTGTCGGCATCAAGCGCTATCCCCCACTCTTCCAAGCCATCACAGACTGCAGCCCTGAGCCACGGGTTATTCTCCCCAATCCCCGCCGTGAATACGAGAGCATCGAGCCCTCCCAGCTCGAAAAGCATCGAAGAAGCCCACCGCCGAACCTCATGAACAAAGAGCTCAACCGCAATTCGAGCCTCTGGGTTGCCTTTGAGCGCAGCTGCTCGAACATCTCGCATATCATTCCCCACCCCGGAGACACCCAGCAACCCACTTTCAGAAGATAGCTGCTGAGACGCTTCCTCGATCGACAGACCAAGGACCTTTGCTGCGTATGGCAGCGCGCCGGCATCAAGATCCCCCACCCGATTATTCTGAGGCACGCCACTCTGGGGCGAAAAACCCATGCTCGTACTAATCGCGATCCCGTTCCGGATCCCCGTTACCGAACTACTTCCACCGAGATGACAGGATACTACTCTTAGAGGTCGCTCCAATTCCCGAGGGCCCGCTTGGTAAAGTCCGCGGACCAGTTCCGCAACGTCGGAACGACCAAGCATCTCGGCAGACCTCTCGGCTATAAACTTGTGACTCGCTCCGTGAAATCCATGGCGCCTGATCCCGGCATCATACCATGAAGCGGGGACCGCATATCTCCGCCCTGCCTCCGGAATCCACTGGTAAAACGCGGTCTCAAAAAGGGCAACCCTTCGGGCCTCCGGTAGAATCTCACGGAACTGCCTGATGCCATCTGCATAAGCAGGATTATGTGCTGGGGCAACGTCGGCAAAGCCTTCCAAGGCTTCAATCACCTCGTCACCGGCCTCCACGCACCCACTCAAATTCCGTCCCAGCACCGTTTTAAACCCCACCGCATCGATCTCTTCTGGTGTTGTTACTCCATCATTTTTCAGAGATACCAGAGCATCACGGATTGCTTCCCCGTGATTTGCGACACGCTCATATCCACCCTCGGCCAGCTGACACTCCTCGCTCTCGCCCATTTCAAAAAGGCGGAACTTGAAAGAGGTTGAGCCGAGGTTGGCTACGAGAATCTTCACAGTGATTTCGGCAAAGAACCGAGGTTACATTTCGACCAGTTTGGAGAGGTCCTCGTGAGGACGAGGGATCACCTGGGTAGAGGCCACTTCGCCGACCTGAGAGGCCGCCTCCGCACCTGCGTCTACCGCAGCCTTCACCGCTGCTACATCACCGGCATAAAATCCGGTAACGAGCCCAGCACCAATTTTGGTCCATCCCAGCATGGAGACGTCCGCTGCCTTTAGCGCGGCATCGGAAGCCTCAACAAGTGAAACAAGTCCCCGCGTTTCTATAATTCCTACTGCTTGTTTAGCCATCGTTTCAGAATGATTTAGTTATGAGAGATCAAAGCGCTTCAAGAGGTCCTCATGAGGCCTGGGAATAACGTGAGAGCTAACTAACTCCCCTACTTTGTCGGCAGCCTCGGATCCAGCGTCCACCGCCGCCTTTACACTGCCAACGTCCCCTTGCACGATCGTGGTCAGGAACCCTGCTCCTATCGAGATCTGCTTGATAAAGGCAACATCAGCAGCTTTCACCATTGCATCAGCAGCCTCCACGTTGCCGGCGTACCCTTTTGTTTCAACTAGTCCGAGCGCTTGTCTCATATTCTTATCCTTTGGTTGTTTGGTTCATCATTTCGCGAGCTACTTGATCAGCTCGCAGTAAGTGTCTGTCTGCAGCCCGCAGGCATTGCCCTCATCGGTGTCGATATGCACCTCGAGATTAAAACTGGAATCCACTCGGACTACGACATTCTCGAATGTGACGGGGCAATCACCATGCACTCTCATCTTCATCATGTCCTTATGACTTACGCCATAGTAAGCAGCATCCTCCGGGCTCATATGCACATGCGGAGCAGCTCGGATCACTCCCTCAGGCATCTCGAAGAATCCCTTGGGACCCATCAACATACATCCGGGGCTTCCTGCGACATCTCCTGAGAGGCGCAGCGGCATGTCAAAGCCAAGCGCAATTGCGTCGGTGTATGCCAATTCCACCTGGTTGAACTCGCGGCATGGGCCCAGGATCCTCAAATTAGAAATCACGCGACTCCGCGGCCCAACAAGTGTGACCGTCTCCTTCGCAGCGAACGCACCGGTCTGATACAGACCCTTCATCGGCGTCAACTCATAGCCAGTGCCGAAAAGCTCCTCCACCGCACCAGGCGATAAATGACAGTGCCTTGCACTGACATTGACCACGAGCCCATTGGGAGCAGACGCCGAACTTGGCAGAGCTACCCCGAGCTTAGCATAGACCTGCTCGCGAACCATATGTTCGACCACGGCGCGAGGAATATTGGAATCAACTGGCATTTTCCAGAAATCACCGGCTTTATGGTTGGGTTTTCTTGACTAGTCAACCTATTTCCAAGATATTCCCAATCCAAACGCAGATTTTCCCAATTCTATCTCAGTCCCTATTCTCATGCTACCCGTTGAACGCCAGTCCTTTATCGTAGCCAAACTCGCAGAGGAAGAGTCCGTGAGAACCACGGATCTCGCTATCACTCTTGAAGTGACAGACGAAACGGTAAGGAAAGATCTCGAAAGTCTAGAGAGACGGGGCGAACTCCTGCGCATCCATGGGGGAGCTGTTCGCCCAAATCAAAGCCGGGTCGAACTCGCCCTCAACGAGCGCAAGCAAGTGAACCGCGACTCCAAAACTGCCATTGCTCGTCTTGCCGCAGAGCGGATCGAACCGAATGATACCATCTTCATCGACGCCTCCTCTACGGCCCTGACGCTC
The DNA here is from genome assembly GCA_029242545.1 of Roseibacillus sp. Classification (GTDB taxonomy): domain Bacteria; phylum Verrucomicrobiota; class Verrucomicrobiia; order Verrucomicrobiales; family Akkermansiaceae; genus Roseibacillus_B. The sequence goes on along the minus strand of JAQWTV010000022.1, from coordinate 21,405 downwards.
GTCGAGCATCTCCCGAGCTTCCACCTGACAGTTCTAACCAACGCCCATAATGTCATTACCGCTTTGGCCGATCGGGATGGCATCGATATCGTCTGTACTGGGGGAATCTACGAGCCACGGTCTCGTTCCTACATAGGCCTGCCTGCAGAGTCCACGATGCGTAAACACAATATCCATAAGATGTTCTTCTCCTGTAACGGAATTCACCTTGAGCGAGGAATCTCCGAGACCAATCCACGCCAAGCTTCGTTTAAGGAGCGGGTGATTGAATGCTCGGAAACTGTCTACTGCCTTGCTGACTCTACCAAGATAGGACTCAAGTCGTCTTTCTTCTTCGCGGAAATATCCGATCTGACCACAGTAGTCACCAACGAGGATAGTGATCCGGGATTTATCGCTGCGCTTACCAATCAGGAAATCGAGGTATTGAAAGCCTGAGCGGAGTCCAACTGCCCAATTTCCTTCCCCTTGGTCTACCTCCCTCTCGAAAACTTATTTCTAATGCCGTCCGTTGGCTGGTAATTGCCCGCTGCAGGGGCTATAACCACCTCCAGGCTGTGGGCCCTCGCTAAAGTTATGAACGATAAGGTGTACCTCGCGATTGACCTTGGAGCAGGTAGCGGGCGCCTTCTGGCTGGTCGAAGTGATCTGAAAAGCCTGAGTCTGGAGGAAGTCCATCGCTTTGATAATCCGGGGACAGATTTACCCGGCGGCTTGGTTTGGAATGTCCTCGGCCTCTATCGGGAAATCCTTCATGGCTTGAAATTAGCGGTCGCCAAGTATGGAGAGAGCATTCAATCCCTTGGGATTGATACGTGGGGAGTGGATTTCGCGCTCCTCGATGATCAGGGGAGGCTTCTTGGACTGCCGCATCAATACCGGGATTCTCGCACTGACGGTATGGAGGAGGAATGTGAGCGGCGCTACGGAAATGCCAAAATGTATTATGAGACCGGCATCATGCCCTTCTTTCTCAATTCCTCTCATCAATTACTCGGTGAAGCCGTCAGAGACGGCGCTGCCCTCTTGAACGCTTCCCATTTCGTTATGATTCCCGACCTGCTAGCCTATTGGCTCACAGGTCGTATATCTGTGGAGCGCACGAATGCCTCTACCACTCAGCTCTTTTCTCCAATCACAAAAGACTGGGCGTGGGACGTCATTGAGGGCCTTGGGCTTCCTCGGAGAATATTCGGCGAAGTCGTTGAGCCAGGAACACCACTTGGTGGGCTTAGAAAGGTCGTCGCAGAAGATCTTGGTGGCGATTTCCCCGTGATCGCCACTACAACTCATGACACTGGCGCCGCGGTGACAGGTATACCCGGAGACGGTGACTATGCCTTTATCTCCTCAGGCACCTGGTCAATTATTGGAACCGAACTTCGTGAGCCAATTCTCACAGAGGAGGCTTTCCGAGTCGGGTGGGCGAACGAACAGGGTGTTGAGGATACAACACGTTTCCTTCGTAACATTTCGGGTGCCTGGCTTTTTCAGGAGTGTGTTCGTCAATGGCGCTCTGAGGGTGATGATTCCTCCTACGCGGAGTTGGATGCACTCGCAGAGAATGCCCCGCCCTTCGGATCACTTGTGGATCCGGATCACGATGAACTCAAAGCACCTGGCGGCATGCCTGAGAGGATTCAGGCGCTCTGTCGGGACACAGGTCAGGAGATCCCTGAAGGGAAAGGCGAGATCCTCAGACTCGTGGCCGAAAGTGTCGCTTTTAAACATCGGATTCGGTTTGACCAGCTCAGAGAAATTACCGGTAAGAACTTGAACCGAATCCACATGGGCGGTGGCGGCATTAAGAATGAACTTCTCGCTCAATCCATTGCCACATGCTGCGGGGTTCCAGTCCATGCGGGCCCCATCGAGGCTACCGCCTGCGGGAATCTGATTACCCAGATGGTCGCCACCGGAGATCTTCCTGATATTGCCGCAGGAAGGGAGCTTATCAGGAGCTCTATCCCTTTGAAAATCTTCTCTCCGCGCGATCCAAAACCCTGGGAAGATAACCTCCCTCGATTCGAGAACCTCCTTTAAACGCTAAAAGCTGCGTCCTATGCCCATCAACTCAAGACACCCCTCCATCGAACATCTTCGGGATAAGGCCCGGCGCCGCATGCCTGGCTTCGCCTTTGACTATCTTGAGGGTGGCTGCAATTCCAATATCAACCTCCAACGCAATACGGACGAGATTCGCGATATTCGTTTGCAGCCCTACTATATCCGCGATTACGCAGGGTCTGATCTTCGGACCGAGCTCTTTGGTCATACCTACGATGCCCCCTTTGGCATCGCTCCTATCGGACTCCAGGGCTTGATGTGGCCTCGCTCCACCGAAATCCTGGCTAAGGCTGCGACCGAACATAATATACCATTCATCCTCAGCACGGTCGGAACTGCCAGTATCGAGGAGGTTGCTGAGATCACCGAGGGTAAAGCATGGTTTCAGCTCTATCATCCGGCTGAAGACGAATTGAGGGATAAGATTCTTGCGAGGGCCAGTGCCGCGGGCTGTCCCGTTCTCGTGATTCTAGCTGACACTCCAACCTTCGGGTATCGACCCAAGGAAATCCGCAACGGGCTCTCTATTCCCCCTCGGATGACTCCCCGGAATATCATTCAGATGATGCTGCACCCCACTTGGTCTTTCTCCCAGCTTGCAGCGGGAGTGCCCAAGTTCAAAACAATGACCCCCTACATCCCGAAGGGGCTCAGCATGAAGCATCTGGGCCTCTTCATGAACAAGACCTTCTCAGGAAGGTTAAACGAGGACCGCATCAAGGCTATCCGGGATCGATGGAAGGGAAAACTTGTGGTTAAGGGAATCGTGAACGAAGAGGACTGTGAAAAAGTCTGCCGCCTCGGCGCAGATGGAATCATTGCATCGAATCATGGCGGCCGACAACTCGATGCAGGGCAATCGACGATCAGACCAATACCTTCGCTTGCCGAATCCTACGGAGACAAACTTACAGTCATGATCGACAGCGGGTTGCGGGGAGGACCAGATGTCGCATGCGCGCTAGCCAGCGGAGCACGCTTCACCTTCCTCGGCCGCTCTTTCATGTATGGTGTCGGCGCCCTCGGTCGTGAAGGAGGAGATCACACTATCTCAATGCTTAAGCGTCAGATCCAGCAGGTTATGGAGCAGCTGGCATGCGAGCGGGTTACCGATTTCCCTAATCATCTCGTCTGAGCGGACACCTATCCCATCCCACAAAACTGTGGAGAGATCTAAAACCTCCATTCGAGGTGGCCGGTCAGGGACTCCCGGTTACCAAAGCCAGCCTCGAGAGTTAGCAACACGTTATCAGAAAATCTGTATCGGAATCCGAGTTGAGTGTTCCATCCCTCCTTGGCCTCGAGCTCAATGTCATAATTGAGGACAAGGCCGTCGAGGTCAAATACCCCGGATTGACGTTCTGCCACTCGCTGGTAAGTCGCTCCGCACCACACCTCGACAGCCTCCCGGCGCACCCCAAACTTGGGCATGATCATCCAGCTTGGAATTGATTCTATCTCCCCTTTGACGTCGGTGTAGGCGTAAATACCGGTAACTGATAGAAACCACCAGTCTTGCCCATAGGCCAGAGTTGTCCCACCCGCATAGACAGTGCCATCATAATTGACGGTGATTTGGTCGGTGCCAATAAGTTCGATTGCTGCCGGCGTCAAAGCCACACCAGTTTGCCCATCCACTACTCCGACCATAGCGTGAACATTCAGGAAAGGTAGAATCCAGAAATCTGCCTTGGTTCCCCATTGCGACACCTCGTTTTCGATCTCGGATAGCAGCAGAGTCGGATCAACTTCGATCGGAAGATCGATCGTGAAGTTATCCAGTGCATAGTTTTGCTCCTGTGAATATCCAACTACCGTGAGCCCAGTCCGCTGCGGCCAGGCCGGATCCCATTCAGTCAACATTTCGCTAAATGTTTGCGCTCCAGCTCCCCCTGAGAAACCGATCAAACACACAGCGACAAGAACACGGAAAAGTGGATGGTTGGGCTTCATCATCGGATCAGTGAGCAAATAATAAGCGCTCACGCAACCCTCATCTTAAGAACTCTCGACCCGAAGCAAAACAGTTGCATCCCCACGATTGCCGGCAAATGTTCCTTTGTCATCTTTTGTGGATTGTTCCTCTCCTTACCTTAGTCTCCTCCCTGAATAGCCCCTCCCGTGGACCCACTACAAATCCCCGATACACTGGGCGCTCTCCTTTTGCCCGAATGCACGCTTTTCCCTCACGGAGCACTGCCTCTTCACATTTTCGAGCCTCGATATCGGGAGATGCTCACCGAGGCTGTGGAAGGAAGTTGTGTGTTCTGCGTGGGGACCTTGACCGCTCCGGAAACACCAGAATTGGAGTCCTGCACTTCTCCGGTTGGCACCGCAGGGTTGATTCGCGCTTCCCGCGAGGCCGACGACGGACGTTCCAACCTCTTGCTTCATGGGCTTTGCCGAGTCCGCTTTGTTGAGTGGCTGGACGAGAAACCGTTTCCGTATGCACGTGTTCGCCCCATCAAGTCCACCTCTCTAGAAGAACCGGGCAGTCATGAAAAAACCCGCCAGCTCCGCGAAGCCGTAGAGGCGATTCTTCTGGGACTGTCAGATGAGCTTGTTTCTGAAGTCAGAAAGATTCTTGATCGCGCCCCTGACCCCGAAGTACTGACCGATGCCGTAGCCCAGCAATTCGTCAAGGACCCCTTGATTCGGCAAACCCTTCTCGAGGAGCAGAGCGTGGACCAACGTATCAGTCAGCTTGTTGACTACCTCCGAACCGCGCGAAGCGGGGATAACTAGAGACGCCTTTCACTCATCACCGCCTTCTGAGTGGGCGGCAGGCTGCACCCATCAACCGGTCTGCATCTTCCCGGACAAAACGGCTCCCTCGTCCATTTTGAGGCTCCCGGTGGTGATGTCTCCATCAAGCTTGGAATTCGCTTTCAGTTCACACCTCTCTGCATGAATCGCGCCCTTTACTCTTCCGAACATCTTCACCTCTCCGGTCTTAATCTCACCCTTGATGCGAGCATTCTCCCCAATCGTAAGAGACCCCTGGTCAGACTTGATCTTTCCATCCACTTTACCATCGATGATCATATCATTCTGAAACTTAATCGTCCCAGTAATCTCGATTCCCTCTGCCAGAACATTCTTGGTGTTGGACATGGTCGTTAGTTCGCCAGCTGGCTTCTCCCAATGCAATCAAGGAGTTGGGAAAATATGGAAGTCCAAAAAGTTCTCAGGAAGTTATTCACAATTATCGGTTCTTATTAAGAATCAGAGGACGTTGGCAGATCAATCTAGCAATCCTCCGTGACAGCTTCTTCGTAATACCAGGCTCGTGAGCTAGAGCGGCTGCAGCGTGATGCTCCTGAACTCGAACTTGGTGGCCTCCTCCCGAAGGAGGATTTTACCGCCCCCCTTGGGTCCGCGGGCCTCGTTAACAAGCACCCCATCCAGGTAGACCTTGACTTCCCCTTTCCTCACTTCGAGCCGTAGCTCGTGCCATTCGTTCAGCCGCTCCGGACGATCCACCTGACGCCGATGGGAGAACCCAATCTTCTTACCACCAGCTTCTCCCCTGAAGTTTCCAATGCGGTAGAGGTCTCCTGTCCGACCTGGTAATAACTGCACCTCCAGATAATCTCCCCCATCAATCCCCTCTCCACCGGGCTGCAGCATGATACCCACCCCGCTATCTGCCCCCGCCCGGTCCGAACGATAGGAAACTTTGAGAAGGTAATCCTCATAGAGCGCGTTGGTCCGAAGATCACCCGGACCATCTCCTGGACAGGTCAGGACTCCGTCCTCAACCACCCACGAAACCTTACCCTCTTCCAGCATTCTACCCCTCCGGTAGGGCGTCCATCCCGTAAGGTCCGTCCCATTAAACAGGTAAACCAGAGGATTAGCCTCCACCTCCCCAGTGATCTCAAATTCAGATTCCAGAAATCTTCTCCACCGCTCTTCCGGTTCCTTGCGATCAGCCGACCCCGCGAGGGCCTGATAACCAAATTCACGCCCCGTCAATGCTCGCAGGGCTTGGGCAGACCGAACCCGCTTCGAAGCATCAACCGATGAGAGAAACTCTCCCAGAATTGCTACCCCCCTACGGCTCTTGAGATTGCCCAGCTCTACCGCTGCTTCAAGACGCACTCCCGGATCGTCATCCTGCCCGAGGCTACGCAAGATATTTAAAGCCGCTGGACCAATTCCAGCTGCAGCGGCCACCGCAAGCCCCCGTCTTTGCGAATTGGCTTGCCCTGCCATCTCTCCAACCAGAGGAAGATCCACTTCCTTTACGGTCAAGCGGACCGCCTTGGTCGCCAGATGTAGATCCTCAAGAGGTATTCCCGATTCAATAACAGCCTCAACTCGGGTCAGCAGCCCCTTCTCCTCACTAAGGCAAACAGCCCGAAGAGCTTCCACGAATGCGCGCCCAGCATGCTGATGAGCCCCATCTTTCATTACCCGCCTCATCCGCTCTCGGATCTCTGGATTCCCACTCGCAAGACCTTTCTCCATCACTCGTTTGGGGATCACTGTTGCTTCCAGCAGCTCCTTGGTCGCCTCCGCTCGAATTCGGTAGGTCTCCGCGCCGAGACTCTCAACCATTTCCTGCAACTCAGCAACCCGACCAGTATCAGGCAGCAAGTCGGATAGCAGGTCTCCAGGTCTACCGCTCTTCTCTCCCAAACTGGGAACCAGAGAACAACTTAGCAACGCCACTACCGCCACCGCCGCGTGGATGGCTGCGCCTCTGGAAAGACCTCGGCAGGATTTCATGCATTCATCCTTACAGGTCCATGCCGTAATGGAATTCAGAAAAAGTCAGCTTGCCTTCCTGCACCTCGCGGGTTCCCCCTCGCACAAACCCGTAACTCTCAAAGAACCGGTGCGCTCTTGCAAACCGAGTGTCTGACCAGAACTCGACCCTCACAAATTCGCGCTTACGACTCCACTCGATAGCCCAGTCCATCAGAACCTTTCCGGCTCCTGTACCCCGCATTCTCACCGGCAGATAGAGCCTGCGGAAAGTCAGTAGACCCTGCTTCCTGTCAATTGGCTGGGTGGCGTGTGCTCCGACGATCTCACCATCCTCCTCCAAAACAACGAACTCTCCTCCCTCCTTCCGATAGGCATCCTCCACATCAAGCAAGTCGCGGTCATATCCCTCCACATCCGCCTCATCTCCATACTCCCGGTAGACCTCGTCAATCAGACGAACCAATCCGGGACCATCTTCCCTGCGACCCGGGCGAAGAATCCAGTTTTCCTGCACGCCCTCCATGCCACCCCAAATCACCGATCTGTTCAAGTCACAGCTCCCTTAGCGTTTTCTTGTCCTTATATCCTGAAAACGTAAACTACCCGGCAGGATGCTGGAATTTAAAGATCTTCCCTACCGCTTTGTTCCCCCCAAGCCCAACCCTTTCCTGATCTCCCTCACCCAGTGGATCATCGGAAAAGTCACCCTTCCCAGCAAACGTCACCTCATCGAGGACTTGGAAATCCGGGGGCACGACACCTTCCATCAGTCATGTGGAAAAGGTGCCCACATCCTGCTTCTCCCCAATCACTCCACCCACAGCGATCCTCAGGTTATGTCCGAGGTAACTCGTCGCCTCGGAATACAACCTTCCTTCATGGCGGCTTACGATGTGTTCGCTCGCAGCCGGATCCAGTCATGGATCATGCAACGCACCGGAGCCTTCAGCGTCGACCGCGAAGGAAGCGACCGAAAATCCATGAAGTGTGCGACCGATGTTCTCACTCAAGGCAAGCACCCCCTCATTCTCTTTCCAGAAGGAAATGTCTATTTCTGCAACGATGAAGTCGCGCCCTTCGCCGAAGGAGCCTCCTACATCGCTCTCAGCGCTCAGAAGAAACTAGGCGAGAGCCATCCTGTCTACGCCGTCCCGGTCTCCATGAAGTTCACCTATATTGAGGACATCCGGGACCAACTAAGAGGCGCTCTCGAAGAGCTCGCCCGCCGATTCGAAACCGAACTCGATCCAGAGGCCGACTTCGGGCTTGAACTTCTCCGGATCAGCACCACCGCTCTCGAACGATTCCTCCGACAACGCGGCTACAGCTCCAGCAAGCAAACCTCCCCGGTAGACGAACAAATCCACAATGCAGCCGAACAGATCATTAACTCTCTGGAGGAGAAAATTGAGATTCCGAGCAAACCCAGATCCAGTCTCACGGACCGAATTCGGAGGATCCGGGCCACGATTCATGGCATTCGCATTGACCCCGACCGGGAGGTCGACCACCCCGCTGCCGCCCTCTGGGCCGACGAGGCGATTCTCGCCCTTCGGATTCTTGGCTATCAGGGAGGATACATGGCTTCCAAACCGACGCTTGATCGGGTCGCCGAAACGGTCGCCCGCCTGCGTGAGGACGTTCACTCCCTGACCTTTCCCCCTGCAGGAAAGCGGCGCTGCATCGTCCAGCTCGGCAACCCGATCGACCTTCGCGAACGCCTTGAACCGTTTCGGTCCAAGGCCCGCCAGACAATCGCCGACCTCACCCAGGACTGCGAAGCGGCGGTGCAGTCGGGAATCGACGACATCAATGCCAGCAACGATGCTCTCGGCGCCCAACTCTTCTAAAGCCAGCGACCTTACGTCCTTTCAATCTACCAGCTGAGATCGCTCTTCCCTCCAGGAACGGACACCTTGGGATTTGCCAGGTTGGGCATCGTCGCTCTCAAATCACCTCCGGAAGCGGTTGGTGCTCCGTATCCACGAGAAACTGGGGCCGACCACTCAAATCAGGCAGGGTGACCTTGTTAATATCGATCCCCATGTTGTGATACAGGGTTGCAAACATCTCCTGAAAGTGCACGGGCCGCTCATCGGCTTCTCCACCCAGACGGTCCGTTGTCCCAATCACTTGTCCAGTTCGCATTCCGCCACATGCCAGCAGGGCATTAGCCACCCGCGGCCAATGGTCCCGTCCCGCCTTCTCGTTGATGGTCGGCGTGCGTCCAAATTCACCCCAGGCAATCACGGTTGTATCCTCGGCCATTCCACGCTCATGCAAATCGTCAACTAGCGCAGTGAGAGCCTTATCAAAATCCGGAAAATTATCCTTGGCTCGTGAGAAATTGCTCCCATGCCAATCCCAGAAGCTGTAACTCACCGTCACCACCCGGGCACCTGCTTCCACGAGGCGCCGGGCGACAAGAAACTGTTCATTCATGCGCGGAGCGGCATCCCCCTGCACCTTAGTGGTTCCCTTTCCGTAGCGCTCCCGAACCTTAGGATCTTCCTTGCTGAGATCGAGGGCTTCGAGAAGACGGCTGGAAGTGAGGAGATCAAACGCCTCCTCCTGAAAGGCGTCCAACCCCTCCATCATCCCACTGGCATCGAGATTACGACGCAACCCGTCAAAACTTCTGAGCAAGGCTCGCCGGTCCTCCAAGCGTTCCATCGTGATGCCTTGGAGCGTCATGTCGGACTTCGTTTCCCCTAACGGCATAAATGCCCGGTGGCCCACTCCGACGAAGCTGTTCTTTCCGAAATTGTAGGGTGTATGCTTCATTTTCGGGGAGAGATTCACGTAATTGGGCACGGTTTGTTTCTCTCCACCCTGAAGACGAGAAATCACCGTCCCGAGCTCAGGCCAGCCTCCGGCAGGCTGATTGTTGCTGCTCCGGCCGGTGGTGCACTGAAATGACGCATGCTGCCCGATAGAACCCACCAGCGAGTTTACGAAGACAAGTTTGTCTGCCATCGCCGCCATCCGCGGCAAGTGCTCACAGATCCGGATTCCTGGCACGCTAGTCGAAATGGGGCTAAACTCGCCCCGGATATTAGATGGAGCATCGACCTTTAGGTCATACATGTCCTGATGAGGCGGCCCCCCCGGCAGGTAGATCATGATGACGGCCTTGTGCGAGCGCCCGTTGTTTGCCTCCTTCTCGGCCCTGAGCAGCTGCGGAAGACTTAACCCGCCCATCCCAAGCGCACCCACCTTAATGAAGTTGCGCCGCGACTGCCGGTCACAGAATCCACCTTGAGCGCTTCCGAGGATATTCAGCATAAGATTGGCCAAGCTCTGCAATCAGGCCTTCGAAGCCTATCGAGCATGGCACATAAGACAACTACCTTGCAGCCAATGCCTGTGACCCGATGATAGGAGACGTCCTGGGGGCAAATTTCATTTTACATCTCATTGAAAGGTCTCTGAGGACAACGCTAGGGTCCACACCCGAGCTTGATTACCAAAATTTTATAGGTATATTTACTACACACCTCGAATACGGGGGCGCCACGGTTTCGACTGAAGGTTGGAAACGCAGGCTGCATGTGGAGGTTGATCGGTTGGCCTCCTAAAAAGCCGATCAAAAAACATAACTGCAGACTCCAACGAGCTTGCACTCGCTGCTTAATTGACAGCGACGTGGACTGTCGAACGCCTGCTACGGCGGTCCGCGACTACTAGCAGGCTGGCAGAGAGGCCGGGTGTCCGGGTCGACCTGTAAGATTAAACAGGACAATCGGGGAATCGGACTGGCGGACAGAGGCCGGCTCCCTTAAACACCAACTGGCCGCTATACATGTAGACGCTTGCGCGAAAAATCTCCAGGACAGGGGTTCGACTCCCCTCGCCTCCAGTTTCCCATCATCACCCTCTGAACTCAAATATTTGGCCTTGGGCCAAGGCGCAGAACTGGCGAAATTCTCTCTCGCAGTTTGGGTGTAATGGCAGGTCCCTTCTACCCCTGAAGCCTTGCGCAGAAAGTCTCCTTCACGACGTTCAGCGCTTACGCACCTTGATTGTGTGATCGTCCCAAGCCGAGCCATCCATCAGGATGAAACGGACACGCATCTTGTCAGGCGTAAAGTCAAGTTGGATGACGTGGTGCTCGCTGCCCGCCTTGCCGCCGTCGTTAATGTACCACCGATCCTCACTAGTCTTTCGCTGACCAACACCAAGACCTCCCTCACCCACATACACAATTCCGGAGGAATCCTTCTTGCCGTCGCGAATTGGGACTGTTCGCTTCATGCAGTGACCATCTGACTCCAGTGCGATATCGACGTTATACTTGTCGAATATCGGACAGAAAATGGGCGCATGCTTTGCGGGGCCCTTTACAGCAGGATACATGGGACGATGATACTGCACGAGCAACCAACGGACCTCCGGCCTTAAACGCTTCATCTCGGCCTCCAGCCATTCCGCTTGGGCTCCTCCTGCCGCCGAGTTCGTGTCAAGGGTCACCAGCGCCACATCCTTTCCGAGCATGGTTGTATGCCAACGCTCTGTCTTTTCAGCTAAGTCAAATACCTCGAAATAGAGTCCATTCTTACCACCATCATGATTCCCCTTAGTCGGAATAATGGGCAGCACGCGACCATCCTTTAGTGTCGTCAGTTCGTGCTGACTGAGCCACAAGCGCCATTGCTCCCACTTTGAACCGGTCACGATGTAGTCTCCGCCATGCGCGAAGGCGAGCACCTTGGGCTCCGAGATCGCCTGCTCGGCAATGCGCAAATTCATCCGGCAACGATCGGCATGGCCACTACGCGAATCACCGCCGTGAATCAGGGTAAAGTCATCCCCTTCAGCAGGAGCCGTGCGGAAGTAGAACTCGCGCGACTGTTCCCCGTCGCTTTCCAAAATAAAATAGTAGCATGTATCCGAATTCAGATTCTTGACTCTGGCGTGATGATAGTAGGCTGGAGAGATCTTCATTCGAGAGTTTCGCTTGGCAGCTTCTGCGGCTGATTCTCCTTCCTTAGGCTTTTGCGGCTTGGGCTGCTCGATGCTGTAGGCCCCGTTGGACTGACACGTTTGACTCAGCGCGAATTTTTTTTCGTTCCCTCCTGACTCAGGTCCATAGTGAACGACGTGCTTGGTTCCGGGCTCCGCAGTCGTCCAGGAGATCGTCGCCTCTCGGCTAGCATCACCCGTCCATACCACCCGCCACTGCGCCGGTGTGGTGCCCTTGAGTGGCGTCATTTTTGATACCAGAGTTTTGACGTCCAGCTTCGACAAGGCGACATCATCTGCATAAACAGCGGCGATCAGAGAGAAGGTGAGGCTCGTAACTATAAAGCCCACTCGACTGGTATTCATAAGGGGTATTTTTGTAGATTTCTTGTTCATTACGTAGCGGGTTCCTGCTGCGTGGTGATTTTAGAAGGAGACAGTGAGAATGCCGCCGGCATGCCCAGTAATACCACCAACAGAGGCGCTGCACTATTGGGTAAACGCATCGCGAACTCGGGCCAAGCATCGAATCCCATAGCGATAGGGCGACTCGCAGCGGTAATTAAACCCCAGCACCCCATCCACAGTAGCAGCGGGCGAAAATGAATGGCTGTAACACCCACAGCGAGAAGCAGGTCCATCATGCCAATTGCACGAAGAAGACCATGACAAGCCGACTCTGAGAGCCCAATCTCAACGTGGCCAAATGTGGCATACAGAAGGTCCTGAAATGGCGGGCTGAGCTGGAATGCCTCCCAACCATGGATGGCAAACGTCAGCGCGCATGCGATGCGTAGCACCCAGTTTGCGATGCAATCAGTTTGCGCGTTCCGCGAGAGCAACAACGCCAACACCACAAACATTCCCCAACGCGTTGCCTGAGCCGGCACTGCCAATTCCGCGAAGGCCTTACCACCATTCATTGCTCCTGCGTGCGCGTTCATCAGCAACCACACGGCCGGCAACAGGTATAGCCACGCCACCTTGGGCCACTTCCTACAGAGAAACGGCAGCCCTACAGCCAGCAACAAGCACAGGATAGCCACCCCTCGATCCAGATCCCGCAGTAGCGACACATGCTCAGCGATGGATGCTGGATCACGTTCAGTGACAGGTTCTGAGACCTCTCCCGTTTCCCCATAAAGGTCAGCCTCCATCATCGCCTCGAAGTCGGCGTCACCGGCCGCCTCCACCTCATGCGTTCGCACCAATAACTCCCCGACTGCACTGCCTCCGTGAAATAATACGGGCCAAACCGTGCCAAAAACCGTCATCATCCCTGCGAGGGCAGCGATGCGCGTCAGCAGTAGAGGATGTTCTTTCAAGGATATTACCATTCGGGTCTGAACGGTCATTTAAAGGCCTCGAGTTCCGACAGAATAGCCCGCATTCTACTCAGTGGCCCAGTTTCTTCCCCGAGAGGTGCAGGCTCTTCTTATCGAGCGACAGGATGAAGGCCGTGACCGCGGAGGCCGAGAGACGGGAATCCGCTCCGTAGCCAGCGTTGTCACGGTTGGGTTGGTAATAGAAGGTTCCGTCCGGACACTGGGACAGGATGAACCACCACTTGTTCTTGTCCATCAAGCGCCGGAAGCTCACAGGGTCGATGTGAGCTGCGATGGCGGCATATGCCATGCCCATGACCGGAGATCCATGGGTATCGGGAAAGCTCTCCGGATGACGGCCGATCACCTTGGCATGGGCGAGGGCTCGCTCGAGATACTTGTCGTCCTTGTAGGGACTCATGGCGTTGGCGATGCCAGCCGCGCCGGTGCGCCCCATGTCGGCCCAGTTGTCCTGACCGGCTGCCTTGTCCGCGTACCAGACGTAACCGTTACGCCCGGAAGAGCGCACCAGGAAATCGTAGGCCTTGTCGTGACGCTCACGATTCACCTCGATACCGCAGTGCTTCATCATGGCGAAGGCCAGCGCTCCCTGCCCGGTGAGCATGCTGATCGGCCCGTAACCCTCGAACCCGGGGTTATGCCCCCAGCCACCGTGGGCACCCATCTTGTCCTTGGGGACGGCCCCTGGGTGGGTCTTGCGTGACTTCTCGTCGATCTGGGACATGTCTACATACTGGCTCGAAATCAGGAAATCGTAGACCTCCTGGAGCTCCGGCAGCACCCAGTCCTCACCGGTTGCTAGGTAGAACTCGCTCATGACGATGGCGGCCGCCATATAGCGCCAGTTGATGAGCCAGCTCCGATCCTTGGCCTTGGTACTGCGGGCGTGAAACTTCGCATTCTTCCTGACGAGGTCGATGTGTTTCCGGTTGCCGCTAGCCAGTAAGGCAAGGGGGGCAAAGGTGTCATGCGGAGGGCTCCCCCAAGAGCCGTCGTCTCGCTGGGTCTTTACCAGATAATCAAGGAGCCCTTCCAGGAGGCGAGCGCTCTTTGCGCACTCGGCCGGGTATTTTGACCCGTAGGTGCCGTATTGAGTGCCTACATCCAAGGTGACCTTGAGGGTCTTGTTTTCCCGCCGGAGATCCAGGTCGAGTCGGCCGTTCCGGTCATTGCCCTGGCTCTCCTCCAGAGCAACCGCGAAGTCGAACAGAGGCCCGTCCGGCCCGAACACCTTCATGCCGTAGCCATTCCGATGGGGCGTCTCGAAAGCACGATCGTTGACCCCCACCACGAGGTCTCCCACTCTGACCTTGCCCGCCGCGGGGCTTCCATCGAAGACGTGCCGGACGAGCAGGAATTTCGGATCTTTGGCGATGAGCTCGGCCCGCATCCCGGTGATGCCCAGATTGTAGAACCAGCCGTTCACTTCGGCATCCGGTCCCGCTCCCGCCCTCTGCTTCCACGGGCGTCCGTTTTCATGATAGTGCACCTGGCTCACAAGAGCCTCCGGCGAGAGCAGCAGGGCGAGGTAGATCAATCCGCGTTTCATCACTTCTTTGATCGGATAGTGATCAAGAGAGGCATAAGTGCCAGAAACAAAACCAGCCCGCTGACTGCCCGCATCGTGGCTATCGGCGTATCGCTTTCTCATGTTAGGAATCGATTGATCGCCCCGCGTTGTTCCAGGCGATTACGTTGCATGGTCAGGTCGAGATCTCCATAGTGCTGAATTGGATTACCATAGGCATTGAGCAGCGTTGTATACCAGCTACTCAACGTCTTGTGCCCCTTCGTTCCATGGAACGGCAGCCGGATGTAGCGACCCGCAAGATCGAGCTTGGAGTTACTTCCCGTCATAAGAACCATTGGGGCTTCAGTATCCGGGCCATGGTGTCCAGCCCCAGTCTCGGGCATATAGATAATCGTCGTGTTATCGAACATCGTCCCCTTCCCCTCCGGAATGCCTTTAAGCCGACTCACAAGAGTGGCCACCTGCATCATATGATGAGTCTTGATAGCGTCTCTCATTCTCGCAGCCCCGGATATCTGTCCTCCATGCCCGATTTGGTGAATACTCGTCTTCTGCTCATTCTCCGGGAGCGAGGTTATATCCGTTCCGAGGTCATCGATGGTATAGGTCACCACGTTCGTCAACCCCGAGGCCAGCGCTCCGACAATGACATCGGTAAAGGCTGCCTGTTTCTGCGGCAGGGTTGCATCGGCACCACCGTCCGCATGAATGGGGGCAATCTCCGGCAAATACTGCCTGATCGTTCCGCTCAGAGAGCCAACTTGGGCATTCCGGTCGCGGATCGACTGAAGAGAGTCTATCTGATCGCTGATTTTAAGGCGCTCGTCTCCATCAAGACCTTTCAACCGGCGCTGTTCCTTGTCATGCAGGTAGTCGAGCAATGCGTTATCGGAACCCGCCTCATCAGTATTAATGACAGACTTGAATAATTCCTGATAGGCAGTCATGGGATCGGCGTAGCAGTAATTGCGCTGCTTAGCGGCCGGGGCGGAATACCCCGAAACGATTCCGGTCCGGTGGTCCCGACCGTGCGGCACGGCCAACGACATCTCGACATGACCGAAAGGAGAAGGAAATAGGCGGGCTAACTCGAAGTCTACGGTTGCCCACTTGATATTACTGAGAATATCCCGACCAGCTTTGTATGCCCCCATACAGCCCGAATAAGAGTAATGCCCTCCCCCACTCACCGACATGGAGATGCCATGCAGAATGGTCATGTTCTCCTTGTGAGAGTCCAACCCTTTCAACCAGTCAGGCAGCTCATGTCGGTCCAGATCCACCTCGAAGGCTTCCTTCTCCTTGTGTTTTTTTAACTCTTGCTGGGAGAAGGACGGAAGCCCGAACTGGGCAGGCAAATTACCGTTGGACTTTCGAATGAACACAAATCGGTGCGGAGATTGACTTCTCACATTCACCGGCGCACCCAAGAGGTGGCTGAATGACGGACTAAGCGCCAGACTGGCGGTCCCCAGGGCCGTTTTCTTCAGGAGTTCTCGTCGACTGAGATACATTGCTTATTCTACAGGGCTTGATTTGCGTAACACAAAGGAGTCTGAGGTCAGGAGAGACACAATCACTTCATCAAAACTCCCACCATTTTCAAGATATGCCTTATCCGCATCCATCAACGTCTTGGAATCCGAAAGCGTTTCATTCCGACCGAGAAAGAAGCGAAAGGCATACCGAATGATTGACTGGCGGACCCGGTCTGACCTCGCGAGACGCTCAACGAGATCGAAGGCGTTTTCAACATCCCCATCAAGAGTGGGATCCCCGGTACCCTCCAATACACCTCCGGCATCAACCGGCAGGGTCTTATATACCGGGAGCGAGGCTCCGAACTCGTTAGTCTCACCGCGCTTGGCTTCTCGCAGGAGATTATCCGGGTGCTCGAGACGTTCTTCGGTCCGAAACCGGCCAAAATCGTCGAAATTCTCAAACGCGAAGCCTAGTGGGTCCATCTTCTGATGACATCGCCAGCAGTAGGAGTCACCGGTCCTGATCTCCATCCGCTGGCGGAGCGTCTTATGATGATCCGGAGGGATCACTGCATCCACGGTGATCGGCACATCGGGAATCGTCCCAGCCAGCAGCTTTTCGCGGACCCACTTGCCGCGGTGGATCGGATCTGTCTCGAGATTCTGTGCGTGCGCAATAAGCCATGCTGGATGAGTAAGAATCCCCTTCCGGTTGGGAACGAAAGCAGGCTGAGAAGACGGATAGTCCCAGGTCTTCCAGTCGATATTCCAGTAGGAGGCAACCTGTTCGCCACGCATCTGCTGGCCGGTGCGACCAAGGACGTTGCCCCCGTGCCAGAACCCCATCGACATTTTCATATAGGGCATTCCGCTCGCTTGACCCTGACCGAAATGAAGCTCCAAGGCCGGCATCATCCTTTTGAGCGTAGTCAACAAAGCCTTGTTCTCGCCACCGCGCGTTTTCTGAAATTCCCAGATCGTGAGCAGAAACTCCCGGTGAGGGGCGATGTCTTCCGGCTGCCAGTCCTGCCAGTCGAGATTCCCGAAATACTCATAGACCTTCTTTAGTTGTTCCGAACCAGCCTTCATCGCCTCGTTATCACCAGAATGATAAATGAAGAAGCGATCGGTCGTGAGCAGTTGCTCAAAAACCTGTTCGTCGCGTTCAAGGATGTGCTCGACCAGCATGTCGGCCTCGTCAATGAGACGGCTGACCGCCTGCTCGTGACGTCCTGCGCCAAAACGCGAGTCATCCTTGAAGACATCTAGGGCCTTCGAATACCCAAAAAACTCGCGGAAGAAGCGCAACTTGCGAATTGGCTGGTTTGTGACGCTCGCATTGAGATTTGCTGCTTGGACGTTCTCGTCGATAACACACCACTGATCGCGGCGGCGCAGCATTCGCCGGACCTCACGCTCATAGTCTTTCCGTGTCGCTAACTGCCCTGCCTCTACTGCCTGTATCAGGTGGTCATCAGGGCTTGCATCAGTCAGCGCGTAAGCCAACGCATAACTGGCACTCCGCGGCGACATCATCCCCCGCCCATCTGCATCTTCAACTCCCTGCCCAAATTCGTCTCGATAGGCAAACTCGGAGCTCAGGACAAGGGACTCGATGAGCTTCTCAATCGCCTTTTGCCGGCCGACTTTCTCGTCATAGAGATTAAACTGTTCAGCGTGTTCGGCAAACTCTGACTGCGTCGGCAGGCGCTCCAAAATCGCCTCAAAAAGCTCCGCGGTCATCCCGTTCACCAACGTCTCACCCTGATCACCCTCCGCCTCACGCTTCGCTTTGAAGGACCGATCCCAGTCGGCGACGCACTTATCGATAATCTCGCTGTGGCGATCACCCTTATTGCGATGCTGCCTGATCTTGTCGGCGAGCACGGCCATCTCGGCATCACTCAGTGGCATATATTTAGGGCGACCAAAGTTACCATTCTTGACGTGTAGATAGAGCCGCTTCATGTCCCACGTATCGTAGAACAGCTTCATGGTCGTGATGCGGTTTTCGATACGGTAGTCACTCACCCCCTCTCTCCACCAATCTCTTTCGCATTGCCGAATAATCTCATCATACTCGGCACGATTGGCATCGCTATAAGGAGCCCAGACCAGATTGCCGTGGTTGTCCTTTTCTGATCGCTCTTTCAGTTCTTGAACCTCAAAAGAATTACGTTTGTAAGTCGTGATCCCCTCCAGAATAGCTCGGACGTCATCCTTATTAAACCGCTCCAGAAACTCGAGGTTTTCGTGGCGTTTTTGAATTCGGTTGTTCGAATGCTTCGGCGGACCGGGATAAGAAATCTTCTTTCGGACGAATTTGGGCAGAAGCTTCTCATGCCGCTCTCCATACATCTCTTGAAGCAACTGCTCGAGGAAGGAGTATGTTCTCAGAAATTCCTCACGCCCGCGCAGTATCTCACCATGCTCTAACTCACCCTTCATGAGAGCATAGGTGGCGGGATACCGCGCCTTCATTGTCACCTCGGACGACATATGAGCCGCCACACGCTTAGCGTTCCCGATCATCGTCAACAGGTGCCCGGTCGTGAGCCTCTTGTGCGCGCTGTAGCGAACCCCCACCTTCTCTGGGAGAAGATAAGGGTTCGTGATCGCACGACGAGACTTGCTGCCACGCTCCGTCTTCGGGCTCCAGTGAACGCCACTGTCTCCGTGCACCCGCTGGGGACTTCCATAAATCGTCCGAGCTGGACGGTAGTCCAGCAGGGGGTTGATCTTTTCGTTAAAGATGAATTCGCTGATCAGCCAACGACGGTCTGACGTAGACCCGGGCAGGTTGGCGTAATCCCCGGAGAAGAGCTGCTCGTGAGGCACGACGTTACCATATTCGAAGCGCTGTAACTTCTCCTCCAACGCCTTCGCGGCTTTGCCCGTGAGCTGGCTATTGACCCAACGCAGCAGCAATTCCCGCTCAGCCGTAGTTGGCTGATTTGACTCGTCGGGCGGCATCTCTTTGAGATGAACCACGTCTTGAACCTGAGCGAATAGAGCCTGTCGATCGACCGCGTCGATGGACTCCAGCACATCAAACCGTATCTTGCCTTTCTGCTTCTCGGGACCATGACAGGACACGCAGTAGGTCTCCAGGACCTTGGTCGCCCCTACCTTTAACTGGACCGGGTCGAACTTAACGCCCTGCACATCCCCCTCTTCAATCGGCGCCGAACGAGCAGGAAGTTGCATGGCACAAAGGCACCAAAGGGCAAAAATTCCGTGCCGCCATGAATTCCCTTTGATCAAACCCACGTCGATCCGAACCTTGGCCCTCTTCATGCAAAAGAGCCAGAAAACAAAGAGTCCTTTTTGCGTTTATTTCTCGCTTTATTGCGCCTTAGGTCAACTTCACCACGAATTCGATATTCTGGCGACGTTCGCTCCTCTTGCCGGCAAAGAAACCTCCGCTGGAGCTGCACAAAAACATCGGCTTCTCGAGCCTAACCTCTGCATCCACGGGAGTCCGTTGTCGAAATAGTGAACCTAGATGGCCCGCGACTGGAGCAGGCGCAACTAGAGAAGAAAAGTCGACAGACGACGAATCATTGAGAGGATGCATTAGATTCCATGCAGATCACATGCTCTTATGAAATAAGCACATTTTCGGAGGGTGCTCACACCGCTGCTCGGAAATCGCTCAAATCGTGAAAGGAGCGCGGCGTTGATAGCCACACAGGGCATTGGCCTCGGGGTCGTTGATGAAACTTTCTTTCTCCGGATCGAACGTGACCTTCCTGCCAAGCTTCCAGCTGATCGCGGCGGCAAAGCAGGCCATGTGCCCATACCGGACAGCCGTCGAATTACAGACAGGCTGCTTGCGTGACTTCACGCAATCGAGGAAGTCTCGGACGTGAAGGAGAGGATCTGTTCCCCGGATCTGGCTTTTCAGCCGGCCCTCCAGAAGCTCGGGGTGACTTGACGCAATACCAAGGTGGTCACCCGCTTCCACCCAGCCTTCGTCGCCGACAAATCGCACGGGACAGGTTCCCAGTCCTTTGATCCACTTACCCACACCTTTGCCAGAGGAGAGTCGCATCACCAGCTTGATTCCGTTAGCGTATTTAGCGTGAAGCAGGCTATTTGATGCGGCTTCAAATTCAATCGGCGTAGTTCCATCGGCATCGGCAGCCCACTGACAAAGATCGATTGTATGAGAACCCCACTCTGGCAGTCGCCAGGCAGAATAGAGCCCCTTGTGATTACGCCAACGTCCCCGGCAATAGGCATCGTTGAAGGGAATCTTGGGCGCTGGCCCGAGCCATTTATCCCAGTCGATAATTGCTGAATCTGGTTCAGCTTGAGCCGGCAAAGGGTCAAGATAATCCTGTAATTGGAGAATGCCGGCGTGAACCTCTTTGACCTGCCCCAGTTTGCCCTTCACCGCCAGATCAGCCGCCAATCTGAAGTTGGGAACACTACGTCGCTGCGTTCCTGCCTGGAAAACTCTCTTGTGCTTCTTGATGTTGTCATCCAGCTCCTGGCATTCCTGAATGTTCATCGCACAGGGCTTTTCACAATAGATATCCTTACCCGCACGAGCGGCGTAGATTGATGCGGTGGCATGCCAGCGATCCCCAGTGGTGACGAGAACTGCATCAATATCGTCTCGCTCAAGGACGCCGGACATATCGTCGTAAATGGCGCAATCCCTGTTCCCATAATGCTTGTCGGCCTGGCTCTTGATCAGTTCGCGTCGTGCCTTTTGCGGATCGGCAACCGCCACAAATTGAGCATCCTTCTGCTGCAAGAAACTATCCAAGACCTTTTGGCCTCGTCGTCCCACTCCGATACCGCCCACAACAATGCGATTACTGGGAGCAACGCTCCCATTCCTGCCTAGAGCACTGGCCGGAATCAAGGTGGGCAAACCGATACTGACAACGGCTGCAGAACTTAGGAATTTACGGCGGTTGGTCTCAGAATTCATCCGGTGCACTTCGTTTTAGAACCCCAGCGCCATACAAGCAGTCCCTCTCGTTCGAGCCGGTTGACAGATGAAGGACTACAGACAAGTCAATATCAGTGAATCTGATTGGA
This sequence comes from Roseibacillus sp., assembly GCA_029242545.1. Classification (GTDB taxonomy): domain Bacteria; phylum Verrucomicrobiota; class Verrucomicrobiia; order Verrucomicrobiales; family Akkermansiaceae; genus Roseibacillus_B. The sequence goes on along the minus strand of JAQWTV010000022.1, from coordinate 247 downwards.
GATCTAATCCTCTGGTCGCCTCCAGAGCGTCCTCGCTGCTTCACTTCATTTCTCGCACCCAGACGTTCCGATAGCGAACATCCTGGCCATGCTCCTGAAGCTTGATTCCGCCGAGCGCGGGGCTGATCTTGATCCCCCCGTTGGCCTTCTTGATCTCGATATCATCGTGAACTTTGACGCCGTTCCACCACACCGTGGCGCGAGCTGGTTCAATCAGCTTATCCCCATCCCAGCGAGCCGCCTTCGT
>JAQWTV010000017.1 GCA_029242545.1 Roseibacillus sp. | reverse complement strand
GAGATCGATCCAGCCGTCGTTGTCGTAGTCGGCCGCAGCGGCCCCGCCGGACATACGGGATTGTATATCGCCCACTCCCTGAAAGTTGGCGGGATAGTGTTCGTGTGTGAGTCCTGCTTCGGAGGCCACATCCTCAAAGGTCGCTCCGAGGACCTCAACGAGGGGAACAGTCAGCACTCCACATACCGAAAGATGAAACAAAATTTTCATTCCTTCATCATATCTGTGCGACCTAGAAGCCAGCTACTGCAAAGCAGAGCCTTCTTTGTAATGGGGCCGCGTTGCTAGTCTCACATTCTTGGAGGGATGAGCGCTTAGCCGCAGCGACGACGAAAGTCCAGAATAAATCACTTGGCTTCCCGTGACCTGTGCTCTTCTGGCAATCCAGACTGCCAATTGAATTCACCCGTTGAGTAACTCACTACCTCGCCGTTACGCTTTGCCTCTCCGACGACCTTGAACATCCGCCCGTCTTCGCTGATGAACGTCGTTCGCATCGTCGACTGTATTTCCGGATCTGGAAGGTTAGCAGCTTTCCATTCCATTAGGTTTCGCCAGTAGCGTCGCCCAGAATGCTCAAAAATTGATGTCTCTTCCGGGGATACGGATGCACCCCACCACCGGTAGGTCGAAGCATCATAATCATAAGTGGTCACTGTGTATGTGAGCAAGTCGCCTTCACGCCACTCCCAAACTTGGTAACGACGATCGATCATCTTCAGAATCATTGTTGATTCAATGGAGTCGATAATTTCTCCCTTACGAGGACCACGTTTCGAAATCACATTCCAGACTCCTTCCCGAATTCCCCCATCCGCAAGCTCTTCGATAATACCTCGGCCGTCGTGTGGCTTAGCCCACAGATCCATAATAAATTCCTTCGTAACGACCTCTGGCAGGGGAGGTAGATCCGCAACCTCATTTGCAGGCAACTCGACCGTTGCGCCATCTACGGAAGACGCCTTACTTTCATTTGGAGCCTTTGGTTTCTCAATGGCTGAACCCGTGTCGGTCTGGCCGTTGTCACCCACTCCCTTCTTCTCGCCACATCCGAAGAGGAGCAGACAACTGAGTAGTGAAAGTAGCTTCTTCATGATTAATGAATCCTAGTTCCTGAATCCTGACACACGATTACAAACTGAGGGCCTGATTGTAGTAGGGCGCCCTGCTTCCTGCACCGTGACCCCTTAACCCGTGCACCGCACCCTTCTTCCTGAACGCTGCACCCTTACCCCGTGCGCCGCACCGTGGTCCCTGCACGGAGATGCGGGCACCCGCCTTTTTAAGCGAACTTAGACGATGCGGCTCTCCCTGTGGGGCATTCTTAGTGTTGACTCATACGTCGTAAGCAACCAAAAGAATCAGCAGTTGTCCCCATGACTACACGCTTCTTGTCACCATCCTGCACCCCCTCCAATTATTCTATCAAACAATCCGTCGTCACGCTCACACTTGTCGCATTCGCCGCTTTCAATGCTGCAGCTGAGTTTGGCCCTCGGCGCATCATTACAGGCAACGCAGCCGGGGTAATTGAGTCAGCTTTTCTGGATCTTGAGGGTGATGGAGACCTCGATTTTTTTACCGCAGATCTCAGTGCTGACCAAGTCACTCTTCAGAGGAATAACGGTAACGGAACATACTCTTCAAGTGCCTTCCTCGACGGCTTGAATAATCCCGGCAATGTCCATGCCGCAGACCTTGACCAAGATGGCGACCTTGATCTGGTCATGGTCGGATCAGGGAACATCACCCCCTTTGGCGTCTTCGGCTCCGAGCTCGTCGTGGCCAGAAACGACGGCGGAGGAAACTGGTCCATTCCTTACACCAACGCAAATGTCCCCGGACTCTGGGATGTCACGACAGGCGATTTGAACGGGGACGGCAACTTGGACCTCGTCTACTGTCTCGGAGGTAGTTTCGACCAGATTGGCTGGCAAGCCGGCAATGGAAGATTTGGCTTCGCTGGAGTCGGCGCGATCAGCACGGGAGCCGCAACAGGCGACGAACCTCGGGACATTCACGTGGCCGATGTTGATGGAGATGGTGATCTCGATGTTCTTGCCTGCAACTATCTGAGCAATGATTTGTCTCTCTACCAAAATAACGGCAACGGAATCAGCTGGAGTCGTCAAATACTTGAATCAGGAGCATCGGGCATAAGAAAGGTCGTTACCGCAGACGTTAATGGAGACGGCGTTCTCGACGTGGTCCGGACAACAGTCATCAATGGTCAACTCGCCTACCTGCCTGGTCGAGCAACCGGAGGATTCGGCCGCAAGCGAATCATCCACACCTTTCCCGCCGAGCCAACAGGCGGCGGAATCTTCGGCTCGGACCCCCTTGGACCCCGCGGCTTCGATGTTGCCGACTTTGATGGTGATGGTGATCTCGATATCTTTTCTGCATCGGAGGTCGGAGGGCAGGTGAGCCTGCACGAGAACACAGGTTCCGGCTTGTTTAGCGCACCGGCCATCATAACCAACGCTGCTTCCGGAGTGAACTTTGTCAAGGTGGTCGACGTGGATGGAGACGGAGATCTGGATGTGGTTGCTGTTTCTCCCACCAGCAATAGCGTCACCTGGTATGAGCAATTAGGCAGTGGGCCCACTGAACCATTCGCACTGCTAGGCGTTGACATAGACGATCAAAGAATCCTTGTTTCCTGGCCCACTATTCAGGGGCAACGCTACCAGGTGCAGCGCTCCACTGGTCGAACCCGGTGGTTGAATTCGGGTGCGTTGCGGACAGGCAGCGGCAACCCCTTGACCTATTCATATCCCCTGAATGTGGTCTCTCCTCGCAAGCAGTTCTTCAGGGTGGTCATCCCTTGATGGTTGCAGGCTGTTGTTAACCCGCAGCCTATGGCGAACACCGAAGCCCTGCTCTCTGCACCTGTCCTGCTAAAGGACTCTAAAGAGTAAGACTTCAGAAAACCCGCCAAAACCCACGAGGAGTGGCCCTTGGAATTCAGACCTGCGATTGTTTTATGACAAACGGCAGCCGGAACTTGCTGCAGTCCGCCAAACTATCCGGAGGGCTTCAGCATGAGGAGATCATCCTCAAATTCATTGGGAATGAGCATGATGTAAAAATTCCCCTCTTGACCGGAGATCGATACCGTTTCCAATGTCAGGTCAGGAACCCGCTTCATCGACAGGACAATCGCCATGAAAAATTACGTCGCATCATTCCGCAGTTTCGCCCCAGCCGCCCTTTTCACCATCATTGGTGCGGGGCTTCTCCTCAATTCCGCTGGAGCAGAGACCGTCTTCAGCCAGGACTTTGAAAACGGACTCGGACCGGATGAATCGGTGGGCGGATCATTCAGCATCAACGACAGCCTGGCCTCCATCAACAACGGGACTCTCGTGATGGGGCACTCCGTTCCCTACGGCTCTCTCGGAGGGGCGGCAACTCCCTTGCCATCCTACTCTTACTACGAACTGACGCTGGACTTGCGCGCCTTCACCGATGTCGAAATGCGCTTCGACTTCAGTGGAGCGATTGAAAAGGACTACGACGGATTCAATCTCATTGCGACGACCGAGGCCCAGGTATCGCCACCGACCGGATTACTCACCCCGGCGGCCGGGTCCGCTCTCCAGTATGATGCGGATGCTCTGGTCCAGCATGGCGCTTCATCTTCAGAACTCGGAGCGATCGCCTGGTCCTCACCTGCAGATCCGTCTATTGTGGTGAACGACCTCGCCGCCGTCTTCGATCTATCTGCCTTCAGCGAGGAGAAAGTCATCATTCGCTTTCAGTTCGGCACCGATGCCTTCGAAGGCGGGGAAGGAGCCAACTTCGACAACATCGTGGTGGAAGGAACCTCTCTACCGGATACCGACAGCGACGGCATGCCAGATTCCTACGAGGACCGGCACGGCCTCGACCCGGCCACTGACGATGGCATGGAAGACCTGGACCTGGACGGTGTCGATAACATTACGGAATACAACAACTGCACCGACCCCAATGATCCCGATAGCGATGATGACGGACTTGATGATGGTGCCGAGATCGCCGCCGGAGCCGATCCGCTGAATCCGGACAGCGACGGCGACAGCCTGCTCGATGGCGTGGAGACCGGTACCGGCATTTTTGTCGACGCCAACAACACCGGCACCAGTCCCCTCGACATCGACAGTGATGGCGACGGTGCCAACGATTCGTTCGAGGTCACCGAGAACACCGATCCGAACGATGCTACCAGCACTCCGTCCATCCCGATCGTGCAGCCCTCCTTCGTTCCCATCAATGAACTGGCCCCCGGTTCCTACGGGCCGGACTTCACCCAGAACGGGGTGGACTACCAGGAGAACCACTATGGCGGCGGTGTCATCTTCAGCAACAACGCCCTGGGCAACTACACCGTGCACACCTCGGGAGTTCCGGCCCCCACCGCTTCCCTCAATGCCATCGAACCCCTGACCGCCCATGGTAATGGCGGGGGAACCATCTCCATCCACAACCGCCCCTGGCTCGACGCCGGCGGGGACAACTTCACCGTGCGCTACAACGGCTACCTCGACATGTCGGCCTTCAACCCGGGGACCTACAAGATCCACCTCGGGGCCGATGACACCAACTACTTCGTCATGGACACTGCGGACGGGCAGGTCACCTCACAGCACAACTGCTGCCCGGCTAACCAGGAGCACCCCTTCACCATCAATATCCCCGGCATATTCCCCTTCGACAATGTCTTCGGGGAGCAAGGCGGCGGCGATTGGACCGAAGTCGGCATCAGCGGCCCCGGCATCGCCGGGATCGTGGCCCTTGGTGACACCGCCAACGGCAGCCCCCCGGTCTACCCCATCGGGGGAGAGACGACGGACAGTGACCGCGACGATCTCCCGGATTTGTGGGAGACCTCCTGGGCCGCCATCAACGACCTGACCCAGTTGTCCGACACAGGGGACTTCGACGCCGACGGACTCACTGACCTGGAGGAACTCACCGCCGGGACCAATCCCACCAATGCCGACAGCGACGGCGACGGAATCGCCGACGGGGCCGAAACCAACACCGGAACCTTTGTCAACGCCAGTGACACCGGAACCAATCCGGGCAACCCGGACAGTGACAGTGATGGCCTGGAGGACGGGGCCGAGGTGGACACTCACCAGACAGACCCCACTGATGCCGACTCTGATGACGACGGAACCCACGATGGCGACGAGATTCTAGCAGGGACCAATCCCAATGATCCGAATTCCAATCCGCCGCTGGCGCTGCCCATCGGTTACTGGTCTTTCGATGACCAGGGTGCCGGTGGCACGACTGCGGATTTGTCCAACGGCGGCAACGACGGGACCCTCAATGGTGGTCCCGAGGTGGTCGAGGGTCCTTGTGGGGCCGGTGATTTCGCCCTTAAGTTCGACGGGATCGATGACTCGGTGACTACTGAGGTGTCGCTTTTCACGGGGGGAGCGGAGTTTACCATGTCGGGCTGGGTCAAGTTCGAGACGGCCCAGATCGGAAACCGGATCGGCTTGTTCGGGCAGAACGACGCGGTGGAGTTCGGCCTCATCAATCCGGCCCAACTGCAGCATTGGACCAATGTGGGAGGCGCGCTCAACGTGACAGTTGCGGACACCTCTCCGGAGTGGATGCACGTGGCCATCACCGGTGACGCCGCGGGAAGGATCGCCTACCTCAACGGCGTGGCGGAGCTCACCCCCGGCAACCCTGCTGCCGGGTCGTCATCGGCATTTCCCTTCAACATCGGGGGCTCCGGGATCTACGACGCCAGCGGCAACTGGTTTACCGGATGTATCGACGAGGTCGCGGTCTGGGACAAAGCTCTCACTGCGGACGAAATCATGCAATTGGCCACCTGTGCAATCACACCGCTCGGACGTCCGCGGTCCCAGGTGGGGGTTGAGATCACCGAGTTCCACCGCACGGGGACCGGGGATATCCAGATCAGCTGGAAAAGCCGCCAGGACCGGCAGTATGACATCCTGAGCAATGCCGACCTGAGCACGCCACGGCTCCAGTGGGCCGGAGTGGCGGGCGCTCAGGATATTCAGGGTGATGCCTCGGGGATCACCACCATGGTGGTGGCGACGCCTTTCCCGGAGACCGGATACCTGGTCGTGCGTGAAGAAGGGCTTCCGGCCCTCTTCGAGGACGACCTGGAGAGCGATACGGGGTGGACTGCCATTGTCAACGACGCCAACGGCAACACCAACTGGGAGCGGGGTAGTCCCAATGGTAGCACTGGCCCCCTGACCGGGGCCGATGGTTCCGCCAACGCGTGGTGCACCAACCTTGCTGACTACGGTCCGGACTCCGATATCTCCCTCCGGTCACCGGCCATCGACCTGACCGGGGTGGTGGGCGCGGAGTTGAGCTTCGAGGCCTTCCGGGACGGCGATGGGCTCGGGGATGTTGCTTCCGTTCGTTTCCTGCGTGCGGCTGACCAGGTGCAGCTGGGTGCGGAAATCTCGATCGACATGACCGCATTCGATGCCGACTACACCAGCATCAGTGTCTCGGTCCCGGTCGAGGCTATTCGCGAGAATGTTCACATTGAGTTCAACTTCGTGAGCGACAGCAGCCCGGATGCCTTCAGCGGACTCTCCATCGACAACGTGAAGGTGGAGGTAGGCACGCCCTAGA
>JAQWTV010000009.1 GCA_029242545.1 Roseibacillus sp. | reverse complement strand
AATCACTGCCGTTAGTGAGCTGGTTGATTGCGTCGGCGAGGACTTCTGCTTGGAGACGACGAGGATAGAAGCGTGAGTAATTCTGCTGATCATCCCGGTTGTGTTCATTTGGCGCGCTGCTGGTCTGGTAGGTGTCGCTGTTACATATCAGCCGAATGAGAGACTTGAGGTCGAATTGACTCTGAGCCACGTGCTGCTCGAGGGCATTAAGAAGGGCGGGATGAGTGGGGGGGTTGGTGATCCGCATGTCATCCTCAGGGTCCACGAGGCCTCGACCGAAGAAGTGTTTCCAGTATCGGTTTGCAATCATGCGTGCAAAATAAGGGTTTTCCGGATCAATCACCCAGTCAGCGAGGGCCTGACGGGGGTCTTCTCCTGGAGAGAGCTCGAGAGTGCCTCGGCCTGGAAGCGCTGGTCCGATGTCCTGCTCGCTACTGGGATTCTTTGCGAGGGCGGTCTTGGACCGGTGAACAAAGGCGCCTTCCCCGGGGCGGGCAGGCTTACTCTCGAGGGTGGTGAAAAACGCAGCAAGGCCGTAGTAGTCGTCCTGACTCCACGTCTCATAGGGATGATGATGGCATTGGGCGCATTGCAGGCGAATTCCAAGAAAGACCTGCCCCATGTCCTGCATGCGCTCTTTGTCCCCGCCGACATTGCGATACCATGCGACAGGAGGGTTATCCCGAATCGTCCCGGTAGCAGTCAGGATTTCGTGGACGAATTGATCGTAGGGCTTATTGGCCTGAATGGATTGCCTGATCCACTCGTGGAAGGCGTAGGTGTCGGGGCGGTTCCGGTCATTCCGGCGTTGGTTTCGCAGGATGGATGCCCATTTCCCGGCAAAGAAATCTGCGTAACTGCTTCCTTCCAGAAGCTTGTCGATGAGTTGAGAGCGCTTAGCGGGTGAATCGTCAGAAAGGAAGTTCCTGGTTTCTCCCAGAGAGGGAAGGCGCCCGGCAATATCAACGGTGACGCGGCGCAGGAATGTGCCGTCGTCGCAGGGCTCCGAGGGGGGGAGTCCGAGGGTCTGGAGTTTGGCGAAAATATGGGTATCGATGAGGTTCTTGGGCTCAGGGATGTTTTCCACGGGAACGCCGAGTGGAAGAGTTGCCCGGAACACTGTCATTTCCTCCCGGAAGCGAACCATGACAGACGCGGTGCCACTCTTGCTCTTGAGTTTTACAAGTCCAAGGAGGTCAACTTCTGCCATGCTTTCGTCATTGGACTCGTAGACTGCGGCCCGCGTGATGTCCCTCGAGGAACCATCGCTCATATGGGCGGTGACTCTCAGTTGCTGGGAAGCCTCTGGCAGAGTGATGCGCTCCGAGGGTATTACTGCAATACGCTCTACGCCAGGCTCCTCATCGGCCGGGGTGGCTGTCGAGCCCAGTTGCCCGATCCACCTAATGAGAGTTTGATAGTCGTCTCCCTTGGGCGTGAGCCTGGACCCTCCCTTGTGGGGGAGCTGTCCGGATCCTTTTAAAACAAGGAGGCTATGTTTGGGCGCAGCTCGGAAGATGCGGCGTCCGCGACCCTCCCGAAGGTAGGCGCGGTCCTTCTCCGGCTCGAACCCCATCAGGGAGAGGCGAAAGCTGTTCTGACCACCGACCTTGCCATGACAGCTCCCTCCGTTACATCCGTGCCGGGTGAAAAGGGGAACAATTTCGTTGATGAAGCCAACCGGAGCGATGGACCCTTGCTGCTCTACGGTGACCTGCCTTTCCGGGCCGCGGGTCTCTCCCACCATGGCCGTGATGGTTGCGGTTCCGTTTTTCAGGGGTCGGATGTATCCCGATGAATCGATTTCGATGATGCCTTCAGGGATGCAGGTGTAGGTTGCGCTCCGGGTCAGGTCCTCACGATTGTTGAGCAAGACCAGTTGATGTCCGACGTGAGGGCCAACGAGAGTGACGGGGGCATCTTCACTCCAACGGAGGGAACCTTGAGAATACGCCGCACCAAGGGTGAGGAGGAGAAGGGAGAGCAGACGAATGCCGGAGAACATGAGTTCAGTCAGCTCAGAACAACGGCAGTGGGCTGCCCTCACAGATGATGAAGGGGCGACCCTCCCGATCGTGAAGTTCGGCCCGATGATCGATTCCCATGGCTTGGTAAACTGTGGCGTGAAGATCGGCAGGGCTGCAGGCATTGCTGGTGGGCAGGGCTGCGTTCTTGTCGCTGCTGCCATAAACCTGCCCTCCGCGAATACCGCCACCTGCGAAGGCGACGGAGTAGACGGCGGGGTGATGGTCTCGCCCTCCTTTGCCATTGATCTTTGGGGTCCGGCCGAATTCGGTGAGAAAGACAACAAGAGTCTCGTCGAGTTGGCCCCGCTGCTCGAGGTCGGTAAGAAGAGCGGAGGCCGCCTGGTCGAACACGGGGAGCAGCCGCTCTTTCATCTTTGGGAAGTGATTGTGGTGAGTATCGAAGGTGTCGGAATACCCGCCCTGTAAATCTTCAGCAGCACAGACAACCTGAACCACGGGCACGCCCACTTCAGTGAGACGGCGTGCGAGAAGCATGCCCTGTCCACCCATATGGTCGCCATACATCGCGCGGAGGCGAGGGTCTTCCTGATCGAGGTCATAAGCCTCTTTGACGGGGGAGCTGACGAGCATGTCCGCGGCCATTTGTCGAAAGTGATCGAGCTCTTGATACTCGGCGGCCCCGTTTGCGGCCAGTCGTTGCTCGAGCTGATCAAGCATGACGAGCCTTTTTCGAAATCGGTCGGACTTGACCCCCAAAGTGAGATCGAGGGCAGGTTCGGTATGCCGAATGGTCCCCGAGTAGGGAGTTCCGTCAGGGATCCGCAGCATCACCGGGTCATAATCGGATCCCAGCCATCCCGCGTCATCGCCAGCCATGAGGGCCCCATTATCATACATTGTGTGGGGCATGCGGATGGCATTGGGGATTCCAGCAGTTCTCTTCTGGAATCTCCCCAGGAAGGAAGTGACTGAGGGCCAGTTTGTTCGATTGCGTGCCCGTGTCCCGCCAATCGGGTCGCGCCCTGTCATGCTCTTGTAGAGGCCGCTTCCATGGGCGCCTTGGGAGTGATGCACGGATCGCACGATAGCCATCTTTTCGCTGTGTTTCGCGAGAAGAGGCAGATGCTCACAGAATTGGATTCCGGGGGTGGCAGTTGGAATTTCGCCGAACTTGCTTTTGTAGTCCGACTGAGCATCCGGTTTAGGATCAAACGATTCTTGCTGAGCCATCCCTCCCCAGAGAAAGAGGACGATGCAGGATTTTGCCTTGGGTGCTGAGGCCATGGCTTGTTCCGTCGCTGCCTCGGCTCGCATTTGCATCCAACTGGGGAGCGTCAATCCTGCCAGTCCGGCGCTTGAGCGGAGGATCTGTCGACGCGTGAAATGCAGATGAGGATTGACCATTCGATCCTGGTGGATTTGTTAAGGAAAATTATCCATATCTAAGGCTGTGAGGCGATCATATCTTCGCAGTATATTTGGGGGATACCTGTTCGTATATGCTGTGATTCATCTCCTTTTCATGTCCCGCTTCTTCCCAAAGTTGTTTCTGGTTCTTTTCGCAGGCCTCATGTGCTCCGCGAGTGGGCCTGTGCGGGCGGATCAGGTGGCGTTGCAGTCGATTCGCGAGGCTGGAGGAATAGTGCGTTCCGTGGGGGGAGGTTGGGAGATCGAGTTTCAAAGAAAGGGAAAGGCTATGAAGTCCGATTCCCTAGCAAAGGTCGCGCTTCTCGGGGAGTCGGTATTGGCGTTGAACCTGAGGGGGACCCTGACGGCAGACGAGGGTCTCAAGCAATTGGGAGAGCTCCACAATCTTGGACGCCTCCATCTTGAAAGGACCGAGGTTGGTGATGAGGGTCTGGCTCATCTCACTGGGTTGAAAAAACTCAAATACTTGAATCTTTACGGGACGAGAGTCTCGGATAAGGGGCTTGCTCATCTTGCCTCCCTGCCCAATCTAGAGCGGGTGTATCTCTGGGAGACTGGCGTCACCGATGAGGGCTGTTCCCAGCTCGCTCGTTCGCTGCCCAATCTGAAGATTGTGAGAGGAGTCAATCTCGACGAGGTTGCGGCTCGGGCTGAGGACAGAAAGAAAAAGAGTGAGGAGAAGAAAAAGAAGGTGGTGCGAGTGAACCTGGAATGGACGCCCGCAGGAACAGAGACGCCACCGAGGTCGAAAGGTGGAGGGACTCTCAGTAGTATCAGTATTATCAATTCAAGGCAGGAGTCGGTGAAGCTCTATTGGGTGGAATACGGGGGTGGTTTAAAATATTATGCAGAGATTGCAGCTGGAGAAACCCTGACGCGCGGAAGTTTTTCCAAGGCCACTTGGTTGATTTCGAATCTCAATGAGGAACCGCTGGGGTATTTCACTGCGACTGTGGAGCCGTCACAGGTTAAGGTGCCGGAGTAGGGTGCGCAGGGGGATGTGCCGAGTTTCTCTCGGCATCACAGGGGTCATTTATCCAGTGAAGGCAGGCGTTTAAATTTCTGGGGAACTTGAATGCTGTTGGAGGGTTCATTCTAATGATACCTCTTTGACCTAACTCGAAGGTTTTCTCTCAGGCATAAAAATGAAGAATTGCCCATTTCTTATCCTCTCTCTGGTGTTGAGTATTTCAGCCGTGGGAGAGCCTCTGCTCAGCTCGTGGTTCACTGAATTGTCTGGGCGCTATGCGCGGATTTATCCCGATAACCGGGCGATGGTAACAGGAGCTTCGGTTGCGACCTGGTCGAGGGGGCAGGGGAGTCAGCTACAGCCTGTTTACGCAGGAGTGACCGAAATCTCGGCCACCGCAACAGACATTTATATCCGTACTTCGAACCTGGGTTTTCACGTGATGGGGCCGTGGTACATGGAAAATGGGAACTTGTTTCCAAACTATCCCGCCAATCGGGCTGAGATTTACCGGTTTCCGAAAGTGCCCCTCATTCCAGCATCGAAAACGCCAACCGGGCTTGGAGTAGTTGGTTACATGGTCGATGGGATTGCTCTTTTTGATTCCCGGGATGCCTTTTCCTACGATACCTCCGAGGAGGTGGATGATGGGCCTCGTGCTCCGGCTCAGGTGCAGGGAGATGGAATGTGGAACCGGGATGCTTACGTTAATGAGGGAGTGACTTTTGACGGGGCTCTTGCTCATCAGGCAGGGTCGAATCATCACTATCATGCCAATGCTCCAGCGATTCGTCATCTTCTCGGAGACTCGGTTGATTACGACGCCGCGACCAATTCGTATATTGAAAGTCCCACGGGAAGACACTCGCCGATCATGGGCTGGTTTCGAGACGGCCTGCCCCTCTATGGGCCCTACGGTTATTCCTCACCGCTGAACCCGGAATCTGGCATTCGCAGGATGACCTCTGGCTATCAGCCAAGGGATGGCAGTAACGGTTCTGCTGACCTTGCAGGTGTCAGTGGGACTACGCCTTCCGGGATATCCACGGGACGAACGTCTCTGCCCAGGTGGGTATCCCGAAATTCCGGGGGCGATTTGGATCTGACGGCAGATGATTACGGCCCTCCGGTTTCCCCGGATTTCCCCATCGGTCATTATCTGGAGGATTATGCCTACAAAGGGGACCTGGGGTTTAGCTTATATGAGGGAGAGGGAACCTTCGATCCTGCGCTGCACCATGACCTCAACGAATATAACGTTCGGTATTGTGTGACTCCTGATTACCCTGATGGGACCTGGGCGTATTTCACAAATATCAGCGCGGAAGGTTCTCCTGCCTTTCCCTACAATATTGGACGTTATTACTTTGGATCTCCCACAGGAAATTCTCCCGCGGCAGTGCCCGGAAATGCAGTCGTGCACTTTGAGGGGGGGCCAAGGGTAAGCGCGAGGATTGACACGGTTGATTACACGAGCCCCGGCACGGTCATTTTGGAATGGTCTGCCGCGGAGGGCGGGAGATATGTCATTGAGTCGACGACGACGCTGGCGGTCGGGTCATGGGCGGCGGAGGCCCTCAATGTGAGGCCCGAGAAGGAAAGGCTCTCCTACCTGCTTGATAATGCCGGTAAGCTCCCAGCTCCCGATAAAAAGTTTTTTCGTAGCAG
>JAQWTV010000006.1 GCA_029242545.1 Roseibacillus sp. | reverse complement strand
ACTGCGGAAACTCTACCCGAACCAATGGCAAACCGAAAAGCTGAACACCCTTCTCTGCCACCCCTTCACCGAAAAGGCGATTTTGGACCAGCTTCCTTATAAGTCCGTCATCGCGGAGTGGGAAAAAGACTTGGACAGCTTTAGAGAACGCTGCAGAAACTTTCTGCTGTATCAATAAGCCCCTATCATGAAACCCGCCTTCTCTTTCTTTCTATTCCTCCTGTGCCCTCTCCTCTCTGCCGCTCAAGAGCAGACAGCAGGCCCCCTGATTGGCAACGTCACTCCCGACTCTGCCCAGATATGGATCTTCTCCCCTCATAACGCCAGATGCGAGGCCTTCGTCTCACCGGATAAAAAGCGACTGTTCGATAAACCACTCCCCTTCAATCAGATTAAAAACCCTGCAGGAAAATTCGGAGGAGTCCTGCAAGTTGCAACCCTGCAGGGGCTAAACCCGGATACCTTTTATCACCATGGGGTAAGGGTAAATGGCGTCACATCCGGGCAACTTACCGGTTCCTTCCGAACTCCTCCGCAAGCCGGCACCCCACATAAATTCCGCATGGTCCTCACCTCCTGCATGAAGGTCGGTCAACCACAGGACTCATGGGATATTATCCGCGAGCAGAAGCCCGATCTCCACCTCACCGTGGGTGACACTCAGTATTCAGATACGACGGACCCTTCGATTCAATGGGCACATCACCTGCGCTACCGCAGGATCCCGGAATTCGCAGCGGTCATACGCAACATCCCGACTTACGCGATATGGGACGATCACGACTATGGCCCGAATAATTCGGATGGAACCGCCCCAGGAAAAGAAGGGTCGTTGGCAGGCTGGAAGCAGTTCTGGGTCAATCCGGCTGCCGGAACTGCCCAGACTCCAGGGGCCTTTTTCCGGTTCATGTGGGGAGAAGTTGAGTTCTTTGTAGTCGACGGGCGTTACCACCGTAGTCCGGATGATGCCCCAGACGATAAGAATAAGCGCATGCTCGGAGATGAGCAGTTCCAATGGCTTCTGAATGGCCTCAGGAATTCACGCGCGAAGTTCAAGGTCATCGCCTCTGGAAGCACCCTGAATCACAGCAAGAGCGATGGGTGGAAAATCTACACCTTTGCCCGCCATCGACTTTTCGATGCTATTCGGGAACACAAAATCAATGGGGTCGTCTACATGTCGGGAGACATTCATAATTCAGTCGTATGGCAACATCATGAATCAACGCGCGTGGGATACCCACTTGTAGAAATCATCTCTTCCGGAGTGGCTAATAGTAAAAATCTCAGCTTCGCATCCATTGACTTTGACTCGACCGTGGCGGATCCCTCCATCCGCGTACGCGTCATCATGGGCAATCGGAAAGTCCCCGTCGATCGGACATGGAAGCTCTCGGAGCTCAGCCACCCCTAGGGGCCTTTACGCTGGCGCCCGGTCTTCTTTCTCTTTAGGAAGGCAGGCCACCATGAAACATACGCTCGCACTTCTCGCCTTTCTTCTCGGCATTCTGCCCCTAGCAGCACTGGCTGACGTCTCTCTTCCTCGTATTTTTGGGAGTCATATGGTGCTCCAAAGGGACGCTCCGCTGAAGGTCTGGGGAACTGCCGACTCCGGAGAAAAGGTTTCCCTCAAGTTCGGGCCGCGCAGCTTTTCTACAACCGCCGACGAGAACGGCAAGTGGCGCATCGACCTGCCTGCATTGAAGGCCGATGGAGGCAAGTCCCATAAGATGACCATCAAGGGGAACAACACCATCATTCTAGAAGACATCTTGATTGGTGACGTGTGGATTGGATCCGGGCAGTCCAATATGGAGTGGAACCTGAATCAGAGCGAAGGCCGCGATGAGTTCGTCAAGGCCGCCAACCACCCGGGAATTCGTCTCTTTCACATTCCGAAGAAACAGTTCGACACTCCACAGGCCGATGTCAATGCGGCATGGAAGCCATGCACTTCTTCTAATATCCCTGGGTTTTCCGCGGTCCTCTACCATTTTGGTAAAGCGATCCATGCGGACCAGAGTGTTCCCGTTGGGCTGATCAATAGCTCGTGGGGTGGCTCTCCCATTGAGCCCTGGACTGTTACAGGTGCTGGCTCAGGAAAAATGTATAACGGTATGATTGCTCCAATTGTGGATTTTTCGGTAACCGGCACGATCTGGTATCAGGGCGAGACCAATTGCATCCAGAAAAACGGCTTAGCGTATACCGGAAAGATGAGAGATCTTATCGAGGGATGGCGTCGCGTGTTTAACAATAAGAGTATGCCTTTCTACTTTGTCCAGATTGCTCCGTGGAGTGGAGGTTCCTACGCTTCGGGACAACTTCCCGCCCTCTGGGAAGCTCAGTGCGCCACCCTCAAGATTCCTCATACGGGAATGGCAGTAACCACGGACATCGTACACAACATCGGGGATATCCACCCTCGGAACAAACATGAGGTGGGTGGCCGGCTGGCTCGCTGGGCCCTGGCAAAGCACTACAAGAGCAAGGACGTGATCTACTCCGGCCCCCTTTTCAAGGCCATGAAGATTGAAAAGAGCAGAATCCGCCTGGCCTTTGCTCACGCAAACGGCCTCAAGGCAAGAGATGGGAAGAGCCTTTCAGAATTTCAAATTGCGGGTGCGGACGGTCAATTCGTGGACGCTGATGCAAAAATTGTCGGCGATCAGGTTCTCGTGACCGCTGAGAAGATCAAACAGCCTACTCAGGTCCGGTTTGGCTGGCATAAGGTCGCAAACCCCAATCTGATCAATGGAGAAGGACTTCCTGCCTCCCCATTCCAGACTGAAAATTGGACAGGCGGCACCGGAGAATAAAGGCGTCAATTGTTCAACCCCGAGATCGGTAGACCTTTCCCTCATTTTGACATGAACACCAGCAAGGCACTCTTCCTCGCCCTGATCGGATCCCAGATAGCCGGAGCCGATATTAAACCCGTCAAACATCTCATCGATACCCACATCCATCTCTACGACACAACGCGGGAGCAGAAGGTCGGCTGGCCTCCGGAAAAGGACAAGGTGCTCTACAAACCCCATCTCCCGACGGAATACAGTAGATTAGCAAAAGCTGCGGGAGTGACCGGGGTAGTCGTTGTCGAGGCAAGCGATCGTCTCGAAGACAACCGATGGGTACTCGACTTGGTCAAGGGTGACCCTTTCTACATTGGCCTCGTCGGAAATGTGGATGTCTACCGCGAGGATTTTTCCCAGCATGTCGCTCATCTGAAAAGGGACCGGCGCTTCGTGGGCGTACGAGCCCGGGGCTCCAAGCCCATCGACTTTACCCACGATCTGGTCCTCTCAAATCTTAACATGCTGTCACAGCAGAGCCTCACCATGGACTACCTGACCAATGGAGGAGGAATTCCCGGCATCAAGATCGCGGACAAGCTGGCAAGAACTATTCCCAACCTGACCATCGTAGTCGACCACTGCCTTGGATATGATTTCGATGGCAAACCTCCCTCCCGGGAATGGATGACCGCAGTTGAGAGCCTTGCATCCAACAAGAATGTCTACTGCAAGATTTCCGGACTGTATCAGCGGTGTGCAACGCAGCCCGCGATCAAGGAGCCGAGCCATTACAGGGCAGTCCTCGACGCTCTCTGGACGCACTTCGGATCTAGGCGACTCATCTACGGTTCCAACTGGCCATGCACCAAGCATAGCGGGAGCTACGCAAGCTTCCTGAAGCTCGTAGACAGCTGGATCTCCGGCAAGGGAGCAGAGGCTCGTGAGGATTACTACTGGAGAAATTCCGCCACTGCCTACCGCCTCCCCTTGAAGTAAAGGGCGCACCTTTCCTGTACACAAAAACCGCCCTCATCGGAGAGGGCGGTGATAGCTTCTCGGGAAAAGCCCGAAACCTGACTAGGATCAGGGGATGATCCGCAGGGTGAAGTAGGCCCGCACCGAGCTTGTGACCGGTGCTGTTCCGAAGACATCCTTGGTATCCGGCATTTCGATATGATAGAGCCGGTCCAGCCACTTCTTGTCGCCTGATCCGAAGTCTTTCATCACGACCAGAACACTCTTTCGGTCATCGTCGATGTGCACACGCTCAATGGCATCATCCCGCTCCTCATGCCTGGGTGACCCATAGCGCCCCGTATTAGTATAAAACCAGGAACGAACCTTGAGTTTCCCAGCCAGCTGCTCCTCGCTGACCGCTTGACCCACCGGCTGAGTGAGGCTGAGAAGGAATCCGGTCTTGGCAGCTTTTGCATGATGGATGGCAGCTGCCACAGTCTTCCCGTCATACACGATCCGCTGCAGGCTTGCCTGTTGCCCACCCCAGGCACCCCAGCCACGCCCAGTCTGCCCCACCAGAAGGCTGCCATCCGGCAGAAACACAGGGCGCATCACCCCGGAGGCAAAGAATCGCCCAAAGGGGATAACACACCCCTGATCAATTCCATTGACCTGCTCTGGAACAACCCTGAACAGATTAGAAAGTGTCTGATCTCCGAGG
This sequence comes from Roseibacillus sp., assembly GCA_029242545.1. Classification (GTDB taxonomy): domain Bacteria; phylum Verrucomicrobiota; class Verrucomicrobiia; order Verrucomicrobiales; family Akkermansiaceae; genus Roseibacillus_B. The sequence continues at coordinate 44,443 of JAQWTV010000006.1, read as the reverse complement.
AACATCTGTCCCTCGAATGGGCCAAACTTGCCACCGGTAGTATCCCAGGTTGGATTACCAGGTGAGTTGGCGACCATGCCATGTGGAAGCCACACCGCACCCTTACGAATCTTATCCTTCCACTTGTCGAATTTCAGCTCATCCGAGTCCGGCTTCATCTTTCCCTCGAGGGTCAATAGTCCAGAAAGGTGGCCGTAGAACTTTCCCTTTTCAAGGGGGACCACCTTCGAGGACCCGACATACTCTCCCTGGTTTTCGGCATACCAGATACGCCCTTCTGGATCGACTCCAAGACCTGCTGGACTCCGGAGACCATTGGCGAAAGGCTCAAATTTTCCTTCGGGGGTAACCCGACACGCCCATCCCCGGTAACCACCCATGGATCCCATGAACGGTCCGCCCGCACGCCACGAGGTACGCTCACTGCCCCCATGCGAAAGATTCAAGGAGAAATAATAATTCCCCTCCTTATCCCTCACCGGACCATGCGCGTATTCATGATAGTTACCGTGAAACCCGTAGTCATCACAGACAGTCTCGAAACTATCACCACGGCCATCACCATTACTATCCTTCATCCGGGTCAGCTCGGGCTTCTGCATGACAACAAACTGGTCTCCCTTGTCATCCTCGATCCAGACTCCGAGGCACTCGTAAGTCCCCTCTGCGAACTTGGTCCATTTATCATTCCGAATGCGCCAGATCCCAGCAGTCCTCGTAGCAACTACCACGGTCCCATCCTTGGCCACTGCAATCCCAGTAGGCTCAAAAAGCTGGTCTCTTCCATAAATGTCCTTGGGCGCTTCCCAGTTCTCGAAGGAATATCCGGGCGGAAGTTCCATTTCCTTCTTTCCCGCCTTGTCCTTGTTGCGCACTACGGGTTGCTCTCCCCAGTTCTCCTCCTTGGCTACATAAGGACGGCTCATCAGGGGCTTCTCCAATTTTGCACTGAACGTGTAAGCCTGAGCCGTTCCCGCCTGCAGAGTCCACTTGCCATCGACTAGCTTCCCGCCTCCCACCTTGATGTCGCTCAGTCCCTCTTCTGAAACGTCAAACACCTGGTTGGTTTTCAACTCCGCTCGCAGGACAATTTCAAGCCGCCCTTCCTGGGAGAACCGAATCCCCTGCAAGAACTCATTCTGGCCTACACGGAATCGGAACACTGGATCCCCGGTCGCAGACTCCACGCTATGTCCATGGTAGTTAGCATCCACCGAGGCCAGAAGGTCGGGAAAATCGCGATCCTCCCAGAGCCACTTTTCAATATTCTTATGATCCTTCACGTCAGGCTCCTTGAACTCAAAGTCTACGGCACTGCCTCCAACAACAGGCCGGAGGATACCCGTATTCTCAATATAAGTTTGAGAGCCGTCCCCACGCCGTGAATTTGGTTGTCCGCGCCCCCTGCGCTCCTCGTTAAGATTGAGAAATCCTCCTCCCCAGATATTGCGAACCGCAAGAGTGCGCGGATCAAAAGTGTAGTTCATTCCATCGGGCAGACCCACGTGGACAGCCCGGCCACTCGATTTGACGATCGGCGCCCGGAAAATTCGCGTCCGCTCTGCCACAACTACTTCACCTCCGATCTTAAGAAGGTCCTTGGAACGATCCTTCTCCTTTACTTCCTGCTTGGGAACTCCCGGAGCATCCTTACTGGAGACCTTCATCATGCCGTTCATCAGGGTGAAGTGCCCGGGGAATGTGCAGACGTAAGGGTAAGCTCCTTCTTCCTTGGGAACCTTGAACCAGATTACTGCTTCCTTCTTTGGTTGAACCATCCCGGAGCTGTGAAGAATACGAGGATGCCCCTTCGGCTCCCAGTTCATCTCTTCTCCCTTTGCTCCCAGCTCAAGAACCGCCTCAATCAGCTCTCCTCCCTTGTCTTTCCCTTTTGACTTTCCGGGCGTGCAGATGATGAGGTTATGGGGCAGGTCATCCGGGTTCCTGAAGGTGAGCTTCACTCTACTCTCAGGTTTAACGTTGAAAGCAGGCACATCGTATTTCATCTGTGTCCGCACAGCCGTGATCACAATCTCCTGATCAACCTTTTCAAAACCCTTGGGAGCGTTCTGAGCATGAAGAAGGGACAGGGCGCTGAAGAAAAACGCCAGAGTAAGGATAGTTGATTTCATGATGATGCGTAGTAAGCGGGGAAATCCCACAGGACTTGGAAACTAGAATATCGGTCGCCGGTCAATCGGTTTCTTGGATCCCACCTGAACCAGAGATCCATGCGGAACTCAATGAGCCCACCTCAATATCACGAACAATTGACGAATTCGCTAATCGTGAGCGAAAACCGCGACAAATCGTGACCCGCTGCTGACTGCGGAATCACCCCAAGAGACTAGGAGAAGAATACTGGCTCATCCACGCTGCGTAGAGCTCGGACCCTGGCTCTCTTTTCGAGACTTGTCTGGAACCCCGCATGCTCCAAGGTCGAGCGCGCGAATGCTGTTCCGCCTCGCGTGCCCCTGAGCCTACCATCAGGAAACCAAAGCAGATAACACGATGACCAAGGCCCTTCTGATTCTATTTTCATTCATTTGGGTCGCACCCCTGTTCTGCGCCCCACTCCCGGAGAAATACGGCCAGTTTTTTGCAAATCACTGGGTCGGTGGATCACATGGAAATATCGTCTACAAGATCTATGCCCCAGGGAAGGTATCCCCTTCAGCATCCCTTCCCGTAGTGATCTATCTCCACGGATCTGCAAAGTGTGGTACAGACAACGAAAAGCAGACAAAGGTCGCAGTTCCGGCGTCATTCGTCGCCAACATGGCCAAACGCCCGTGCATTCTCATTGCCCCACAGTGCAATCATGGCCAAGCATGGATGACCCGCTCTGGAGAATCCGTTCTGTCGCTCCTCGACGATTTTCTCAAGAACACTAAAGTCGCTGATCCCCAGCGAGTCTACCTCACCGGGTTTTCTCTTGGCGGATACGGAGTGTGGCATCTGATAGACAAGCGCCCTGAGCTCTTTGCCGCTGCCGTGCCTCTTGCAGGCGCTGCCAATATCAGTGATGTCTCTCACCTCAAAGATGTCAGCATATGGATTTTCCATGGCCGTCGCGACAAATCTGTGAAGGTCCAGCGAGCTCGCGATATTTCGTCAGCCCTCAAGAAAAAGGGAATCTCTCATAAATACAGCGAGCTGCCGGCCGGCCACCTTATCACCAGCAAGGTGTTCAATCAGAACGAGATCCACGAATGGATTTTCCGCCAGACACGAAAATAACCCGTGATTGTACTCAGAAGCATTTCAAAGATTACATCTACCAAGATGCCCTACTGCGCTCCATAGAGATGCTTTCCTTCCTTCGCGGCCTGATGTGCGCGTTGCGTATCCTGTGCCGCCCCGGGGTCCCCCTGCTCCTTCATCCAGCGATCGAGCTCCATACTTAACTTTTTCTGTATCCCCGAAAACTCAGGATTCCCGGCAAGATTACTCATCTCATAGGGATCCTCTGCGGTATGGTAAAGCTGGTCAGCCGGGCGGCGCATATAACGGCGGACGACCTTATAGGTGTGGGGGTTGTTCCAGGAATCCCGTAACCAGGTAGCCCAGTAGGGATTATTCAATGCCCCTGTTCCCTTGATACCCATGAGATGTTTTTCTATGTAGATTTCTTCAGGCAGAAGATTTCTGATATATCGCCACTCCCCATCCGTCACGGTGCGAACCGGGTAACGAGGGCCCTCCGGAATGTTGTTGTGCACGCCGTAAGCGTATTGCCGATGACTTTTCTTCTCCCCCCGAAGAACTCCAGCAAAGCTCCTGCCATCATAGGATTTTTCGTTGTAGTCACCCCCGGCCAGCGTCAGGAGGGTTGGCAAGATATCCGCATACTGCACCACAGCATCAGTAGTGCTCCCCCCCTCGATTTTCTCCGGCCACCGTGCAATCAGGCCCGTATGTATCCCTGTGTCCCAATTCGTCCATTTACACCCGGGAAACTGTGAGCCTTGCTCTGAAGTGAACAGAACCAGCGTATCATTCGCCTTCCCGCTCTCTTCTAAAACTTTGAGAATCTCCCCTACCTGCCCGTCCATGTAGGTAATCTCTGCAAGATAAGAGGAAAAATCCTGCCGGGTTCGGGCCGTGTCGGCGATATTCGGAGGCAGCTTGATCTTGGCTGGAGGGTATTGTGAGGCATCTCCCATCACCCATGGAACATGAGGCTCAACAAGTGCCACCACTAGGCAAAAGGGCTTGTCCTGGTCTCTCCTGATAAACTCTGAAATACCCGACATCTGATGAGGCCGGGTTGGATTCCGGACGCAATTCGAATCAAATCCGTCGACTTCCTCAAAAGGGAATACCTTCTTCGGTTTCACATGCACTTTGCCAGCTAATCCCACCCGGTAGCCCAGCGGTCCGAGATGATGCGGCATACTGGTAACCGAATCCCTGCTGGCAGAGTGATTCCATGCACAACCATTACGAGTTGGATACTGGCCACTGAATAATTCAGCCCGGCATGGTTGACACATGGCCTCGGAGAGGTAAGCGCGCTCAAACAGGAGTCCTTCCCTAGCAAGCTTGTCGATATGAGGCGTTTTTGCATTCTGGCCACCGTATGCTGGCAAATCGTTAAACGTACAGTCATCAGCCATGATGATCAGAACATTGGGAGGACTCTGCGCGTGCAGGCAGGCAGCCGAGACCAGAAGGCCATACAGAAGAAATCTCATATCGATGTCTTAACGCCTCGAAGGCTGACTCGAAAGCGGTTAATCCTGTCTTCCTTTACGATTCCAGGAGAGAACACAATGCTCACTCCATACCGTCTCAGACCCCGAAAATTCTGAGTAGTGCAAAATCAATGGCCAAGGGAGAGCCCTCTCGACTCGATTACCCCGAATTCCCTTTCGGTTTCTTGTTCCCATTCTTTTTCCTAGGCTGGCGCGCACCGGGGCGCTCCTCCGGTGCAGGGAGTCCGTAATCCGCACGAAGCCGATCCAGTTCCTTTTTCAAAGCGACCTCAACACCAGCATAACTTGAGTCCCCATAGACACTTTTGAGTTCTTCCGGATCCTTTTTCAGGTCAAAGAGCTCCCACTCATCCTTGTGATAAAAGTGGATGAGCTTGTGCTCACCGGTGGTTACCCCGAAGTGCCGCGCCACGCTATGTGCACCGGGAAACTCGTAATAGTGGTAGTAGAATGACTTCCGCCAGTCATCCGGGGTTTTGCCCTGGAGAACGGGCACAAGACTACGCCCCTGCATGTCTCCTGGAACCTCTACTCCAGCGGCATCGAGAAAGGTCTCCGCGAAGTCGAGGTTTGAGACAATGTCATCATTGACGGCCCCGGCCTTGACCACCCCCGGCCACCGGATGAGTAGAGGCGTCTTGAGTGACTCCTCGTACATCCAACGCTTGTCATACCAGCCGTGTTCCCCGAGATACCATCCCTGGTCCGAGGAGTAGATCACGATTGTATTCTTAGCCAGCCCACTCTCCTCAAGGTAATCAAGGATTCGACCGATCCCGTCATCCACCGATTTCACACAGCGGAGGTAGTCCTTCACGTAGCGCTGATATTTCCACTGAATGACCTCCTTCTCACTCATCTCAGACTCCGCTTTTTTAAATGCCTCGTTCTTTGGGCCATATGCCGCATTCCATTTTGCCGCCTGTTCTGAATTGAGTCCGCGGGGCGGCCCCAACTTGAGATCATTAGCACTGAGGTGTTTGCGGATGGTCATGGTTTGCTCCGAAGCTGCCGAAGTGCGCCCCTTGTAGTCATCCCAGAGCGTTTCAGGCTCCGCGATAGTCTTATCATCAAGCCAGTTCAGATACTTCGGTCCCGGTTGCCAGTTTCGATGAGGAGCCTTGTGCTGAGTCATCAGCATAAACGGCTTCTCCTTATCCCGGGACTCCTTCAGCCACTCCAGCGTAAGATCCACAATGATATCGGTGGTATAGCCGGTATGCTTCCGCTGAGCAGGCGTTCCGTCCGCCTGCCTGTATTTCATGGGAGGGTTATAGTAGGGACCTTGACCAATCAGGACTTCATAGTGATCGAAACCTGTCGGGGTGGACCTCAAATGCCATTTGCCGAGCATCGCAGTTGTATACCCAGCCTGACGAAGGACCTTGGGAAAGGTTTGCTGAGCCCCGTCGAAGGTATTCCCGTTCCGGATAAATCCATTCAGGTGGCTATGTTTACCAGTGAGTATCACCGCGCGGCTCGGTCCGCAAATTGAGTTGGTGACATAGCAACGATTAAACCGCATCCCCTCCTTTGCGATCCGGTCCATATGAGGGGTCGAAATCCGGGAAGGGTCATAGGCACTCAGAGCCTGTTCACAGTGGTCATCCGTAAAAATCAGGAGAATGTTTGGTCGTTCCGCAGCCCATAAAGGCATCGCACAGACCAGAAGAAGCAGAAACAGTTTCATCATTAGATCAGGACGCCAGTCCTCAATAGAAAAGTCAAAGGTCAAATAGATGCCACGCAAATCTCCCCGGCGATCCCATGAACAGCACCGCTACAGCTTGCTGGCATCAAGAACGACATGCTTTATCGAACGTCGAAGATAGGTATACGTAATGTGGATTTTCCCATTACGACTTTGAATTACCGCAGGATAGGAATATTCACCCTTACCACGTTCCAGAGTTATCACTGGATTCCATTCCTTCCCGTCGTTTGAAACTGCAACATTCAGCATTTCCCGACCGGAAGGCTGGGAGCCCCTGGTCGTATGGTTATAGACCAGTAACTGTCGGCCATTCATGAGGGTAACCGCATCTGTCCCGGCATTGGGATTGGGCAGATTTGTCGCCGTCATCGGCCCCCACGACTGACCGCCATCTCCGGACCAGCTCTGGGTAATCACTCCCTGCCTGCTACGGCAGAGGATCTGCATCTTCCCATCCTGGTGCTCAAGAATACTTGGCTGAATGGCTCCAAAAACTTTCCCACTGTTCACTGGTCCTAGGACCTCCCAAGTTTCCCCCAAATCTCTCGTTCGCTCGAAGTGCACACGCCAGCCATTGTGTTCCGAACTACTTCCGCATAAAATAGAGCCATCTTTCAGCTGGATCGGCTTGTTTTTTACCGGCCCAAGGAGATGCCCCACCTTCGGGTCCTTGCCCAGCTTCCGTCGATGCTTCCACGTTTTTCCGCCGTCAAAGGAACTCATCATGACTCCCCACCAGCGGCTTGGACTGGGGCCAACCTTGTAAAAAAGGATGAGCGGATTCTTCCCCTCTTCTTCGACCAGTCCTCCAGACTTGAACAATACCGGATTCCAGCAGGGATACTCCCGGTCTTCTCCCTCTCCTCCACTGGCCACCTTGACTGGCCTCTCCCACCCCTCTCCCGTATTACGCGAAAGCCATATCCCGACATCCGTGTTCTTCTCGTGCTTCCCCCCAAACCATGCTGCCACCAGCCCACTTTCAGTTTCGGCAATAGTGGATGAGTGACATTGCGGCGTGGGCCTGTTCTCCAACGAATATATGAGAGAGGACTTCAGAAGTGCCCCTCCTCCTATCTTCTCAGGCAGTGGAATTTCATCGGCCTGAACAACGATGGGAAAGAGGCTCAGAAAAGTAACCACAGAAAGATGCTTCATCAGAAAGCACCCTCGCCCTTCAGGCGCTTATTGTAAACCCCCTATGAAACCTCGGCCAACCGGAAATACTCAGGGAGCTCCGGGACTACCCCCCTCACGCTCACTGGATTTCCAGCTCTCCGGATCACTTGGATCTCCTTCGGGAGACAGACTCGCGAGAACCAGCGAATACCCCTGTCCATCTGCCCGGACAGGCCAGGCCCCATCGTCATCATATGTTACCGCAGCGATTTCCTCTCCATCCGCTGCTCGGATCACAATGCTCTCACGACCATTTCCAAGATTGCCCTGATAGGTGGTCATCACCGCACATTCAGGATACCGGTGAGACATTCCCCTCATGTTGCGTGCAATGATCACCCGCTCTCCCGATTCCACAATCCTTGCAGAGGCCTGAAAGAAATAGATTCCCTCCCGGCAATACATGCCGGTCAGATCTACGGCGTCGGGAGAGACATTGATGAGCTCGAGAAACTCGAAGTCACTTTTCTGCGTCAAGCCAATCGCCAGCGCTCTCTCATCCGGCTCTCCCGGATGGTACATGACCTCTGAGATCAACAGGTCTCCTTTCCCAACTGGCCTCGCCTGCCGGAAAGAACCGAGCCTCTCGTCCAGCAGGACTCCCCATTGATTTTCAGTAAGGATTCGAGCTTTAATCCTGTCTCTACCCTCCGCCTCGACCAACGCACCTCGAACCTCATTCCCCAGCGAGAGTTCTGGCAGAAGCAGCAGGTCTGAGCTGCGCTCCCATTCGTTGACCAACCCGATCGCCAAAACGTTCTTCCCCTTCCTGAGGAGTCCTCTGTGCTTGGTGATATCAAGAGCAAGCCAGCTCATGGCCACGTCATCAGGCCTCGAGCGCGCCTTAGCGTTCCATTGAAGAGGGCCGGACACGTTCTCTCTTCCTACCTCGACTCCATTCAAATGCGCTACGAAACCATCTTCTACCTTGAGCCTCAGCGTCAGAAGATCACCTCCCGGGGCTTCGGAAAGATCAAATGCATATCTCGCGAGCAAGGTCGTTCTCTTCCCGAACAAATCCTTCTCAACGTCGACCCCAATCAGGTCTTGGTAGTCTTCCCTCTGATCATACCCGACACCTCCCTTGCCTTCACGCCAGGCAAGATCATCGAATCCCGGTTGAGTCCACTCATCCCCAAGGGGGCCTTCTCGAGGGATATTGATACGGACCAGACTATCCGCCCCCACAATAATTTTTCTGGCCAAGGTATCAGGCTGGGCCATCTGGCTACCAGCCCGGACTCCCTGCCCTTCCCTTGGATCAAGGCCATCCGTCCGAAAATACACCAAGCCAGTCTCTGCTGCAAAGGTTCCACCTTTTTCTCGCTGCATGAACCGGGGAGCGGGCACGGGGTTGAAGAGCGGGCCCTTGACTACTTCCTTCACTGGGACCCCCCGAGGAAAACGCATTGCTCCCGCAAGCTGTCCCGGAACCAGTTCAGCTCGCTTCTCAAGCACCTGCTCCAGCCATGTAATCGATTCCGCCCAATCCTGCTTGGTCTTCACTGGCTCCCCTGCCCGCCACCCCCACCGGGCACACTCTGCCAGCATGGCCCGACCTACTTCCTGAGCCCGATGGCGCATGCGGGCTAGATTCGCCGAGCGGGACAATATGCCGCCAGCCGACAGGACCTCCTCCGCTCGGGCCCTGAAACGGTCGCAATACCATTCCACCGATGTCAACTGCTGGTGCAACCATTGAGGGTTGAACTGGTCGTAACTGGTTCCTGCCACAAAAGGGCCTACCCGGTTGATCCCAATGGTTGACGGTTCGGCCGCGAGGCTATGCTCGGAGTCGTGACAGAAAAAATGAAACCCCTCTCGCCCATTTCTTCGGCAGATCGAGAACCAGTTGTTGGTAGCAAAATTCCGCGCAAACTGGGTGACCGGACCATCGAAATTACCGGTTAAGAAGATGACTAGCATGTAGTCGATCAGATTATCGACGTTGAGGTATGCCGGAAGAAGAGGGTCAGCAACCCCGTTCGCATTGATCCCCTGGAGTCTCCGCAGAAGATGCAGTCTATCCTCCGGAGCTCCTTCTCGGGCCATTGCATTCGCGATCGTCCACAAACGTCGCCACCCTTGGTCTTTACCATCGGTAGCACGTCCATCACTGCTGGGCTTTGCCTTCAGGACATCAAATTCTTCATCCTCACCTCCAAAATAGCGGGCCGCATAGGACGCTTCAGCATGTTCCTGAGTCTGGTAGATCCCCCAGTAAAGACCATTCAGATAGAGGTGATAGTATCGACTTCGAGTGTAGGGCTGCCCCATATCCCTCTGGCAGTCCCGTGAGAAGACGTCCCGAACCAGGGTATGGTGACTGGAGTCACTGTAATGGTAGGAATAGTTCTGAGCCGTCCGGAGGTCGATATCATCAAAACGACTAACTCCCTCGTCTCCAAAAAGCGGATAATCCAGTTCCCCAGCGCCATACTCTTTCCTGAAGTAAAGGCGGTAGCCATGTTTCTGACACGCCGCCGATCGACTATGCCCTCCACGAACCCTGATCCCGGCATCAATCTGGAACCCCGGCTCCCGCCCCTCAGGATCGATCAACTCCACGGAAACGGGTCGCTCCCATTGCCGTCCGCGCCCCTCGGGCTTGACATGAATTCCTCTCTTGGAATCAAAAAAGTGACTCTTATCGGTAACGATTGAAATCGACGGAAGAGCCAGCAGGGACTTTTCCAGCTCCTCTTGCTCTACTCCCAGATTCTCCGATGAAGCCATGGCATACTTCACGATGACTCCTTTCTCATCGGTGGCATCCTTTCCTGCCATCCGCGCAAAGAAAGGGTTCAGCTTCGCCTCATAATGCGTCGGCCATCCCTCAGGACGCGCAGGTTGCTTCACGACATGCGAGGGGAAGATATAACTCACCGTGTCAATATCGGTGGAAAGGTGCTCCTCTTTCCAGGCCATGACTCGCAGAACCGAAGTCGATTCTATAGGAATTGGGTCCTTATAGATCAATCCCTTCCGGGAAGAGGGAGGAGTCCCATCAAGAGTATAGCGTATCTCAGCTCCTTCGGTTGCAGAACTTATCTCCACCTCGAATGGCGTTTGATAAAACCCCCGGTCGACGCTGAATTTCGTATCCTTGACTCTTGGCTGAACCGAAGGAGCGTCATTCCTGGCGCCTGGTGTCCCCCTCAAGAACATTGTCAATTGGTCTGGAACCAGACGCCCCCCCCGGAAGAGATATCCGCAGGAGTGACTTTTAGCCACAGAGGGCAGAGCAGGCAGGAATTCCTGCCTAACCTTCTGCCCCTCCATCAACACCAAGGCCAGATATTCTCCCTCGGATTTCAGCTTGAAATTAGCATGGGGAAAACTGGCATTTCTTCGATCCTTACCGGATGCGAATACAACAAGGAATTCTCCCGGCTTCAATTGAGCCTCTGGCAGCTGCCATTTGGTCAGGTTCTCCGGATCATCCGTCAACGAAAACTGGCCTAGCCCTACCTCGCTGTCCCCGGCGTTATAAAGTTCGATCCAGTCGTTGCTGACTCCATCCTCGTCTAGATAGCTATGCTCAGTTCCTGGCATGATCTCTGAAACCAGCAGCTCAGCCCGTAGTGTGGAGAAAGCACCAACACAGAGTGCTGCCACGAGGATCCGGTGAAATATCATTCGCAAAAAACTGATAGTAACAGTGTTGTTTCAAGGACAATGCGCAGAATCGCGATTTTTCCCGCAAGAATCCCCTTCATGGGGCCTCTGAAGCTTTATCCGCCAAGAAGCACCGCGCCTTCCTCCGCAATGGCGTCAGGTCAGAGGATTGAAAGCCCGATCAGCGCGGGAGCCCTCAGGGCCTTTTCCTGCTCTTCGCGATTCTCGCAAGATACTCCCTGGGCTCAGCCTCTACCTTTCCCTTGCATCCGTTACAGCAGACCGCGACCGAAACAAGGGCTGTAGCAGCCTTCTTAATTTCGCGACCGCTGACCGGACACGTGCCCTTGGCGGCTTTTGCAACCTTGGCAAGAAACGATACCGGGGCCTTCTCAAACTTGTCTAAGCATCGCTGACAGCAGAAATCGATCTTCACTGGAACCACAATACGCCCATCAACAGGCCTGCCCTTTACCGGGCAGCTCGTATTCACTGGCACTCCAAAGGTGGAGCTCAGAGTCAGGATTAATCCAAACGTGACAAGGGGAACAAGTTTCATGGCCGTAGCTGAATGAGGTTTCTGTCCTCGAAAGACGGAAAACCATTACCTTTGCTCACCTCTCTGTCAACGGCTCACAATTTCAACCGAACGCTCACCCCAAATTCGTTAATGTGTCCCGGGTGGCTGCCGGGCACACGTCAGGGTTTCGCCAGAAAAACAGTGCGCTGATCCCCGGTCTCCGTGTCAAAGATTATCACCCGTCCATCGAGAGTCCCCACTGCAAGCAGAGTTCCCCAGGATGCACAGGAGGAAATCGTAGGAGCCTCAGCGCCCGCCTGTGATGCGATCTTGAATTCCTGAAGGCGCTTCTGCTTCTCGGCATCAAATTGCACAACTACTCCCCCCGGCGTCGTGGCAAAGAACTCCCGGCGCCCCTCGACAAAACGCAGGACAGGACCACCGAACTTGGCACGATCAGCAACCTTCTTTCCATTCTCAGAACCCCATACAAAAAGGTGCCCATGATCTCCCGTAGAGAGCACCTCTTTTCCATTCGAGTGAAAGGCGATTCCCCGAACCGCCTCGGGGTGACCTGAGAATGTGCTCACCCTTTTCCCTGTAGTCACATTATAGACCTTGGCGGTCTTATCCCTGCTGGCTGTGGCAACCTGGTTTCCTCCCCGGTTCCAACTGAGCGCAGTAAGCCAGTCAGAATGTGCGTCGACGGCCAAAACCTCCGTCCATGTTTCCGTCTGAAAAAGACGCAGTTTCCCATCGACCCCACCGAACGCGAGGATCCTCCCATCAGGACTGAAATCAACTGCCAGCAGGGTATCGCCCCCCCGAAAGGGCGTCGCAAGCACCCGCCCGGACTGGTTATCAAAAACTCTGACCTCTCCCGCCTGACCGGGGTCTCCGGTAGCAGCTGCCAGCATTTTCCCCTCTGGTGAAAGAGCCAGTCCGTAGCTACGCTGCCCGTTGTTGGGAATCCGACCCAGAAGAGCTCCATCCTCGGGGTTCCAAATCAGAATTTCATGATATCCCCCAGTGTATAGCTTCTCGCCCTCGCGACCAAAGACCATCGCGGTCACTCCGAGCGGCCGGGGATATGATGACGGTGCCTCGGGATGGCCCTGCATCGGAATAATCTCTGAAAGCAGAGCACCAGGATCCTCCCCATCATACTTCGCACCCTCAACAATCCACCGACGGATCACACTGATTTCATCATCCCTGAGAGGGTCTGCATCGACAGGCATGCGCTCCTCGGTGTCATCAGTCGTCACACGGTGAAGAAGCTCTGTTTCGAGGTCCCCAGGATCGATTTCCTTGCGGAGCTGCTCATAGGTATCAAGCCGATACTTTCCCTTTGCTTTTCCCTCCTTATGACAGGCCACGCATTGCCGCTGCAGAATTGGAGCCACCTCGCGGGAAAAGCTGACCACCTCTGCAGACACCAGCGCAGAGGAAAAAACGAAGAGAGAAGTTAGTGCACGCTTCATCCCGGCTAATGCTGGAAAAGGAACTCACTCTTATTGAGAACGATCCATAGAGTATCCTCAAGAGCTGTGGTGGCATTCTCTGCTCCCCGGATATACTGAAGATGCAGAGCCAATTCCTCATCCCCTGGAGGGCGACATAGCGCAGAAAGATAGAGCCGCCTCACGATCTCTTCTTCATCGAGGCCCTCCCCAATCCACCGATGAAGATTCCCATCTTTCGCAGTGATCATATCGTGGATAAGCTGACCGTTATACATCTGCAGAGCCTGTCCCAGGCTCGACTCATCTCCACGCTCACACTCACAGATTGTCTGGCGTTCAGGCTGACCGAATACCTTCATGAACTCAACATCTCCAATTCGCCCACGACTATGCGGCCTGAGATCTGGGGCAGGAAGTTCGGTAGCCTTAACCTCCGGAGGCACTCCCTCGAATTTCATCGGCCGGCCGGTCACTACGCCCAGGGCGTCAACCAGTTGCTCCGCAGTTAGCATCCGAGGCTGATAGTGCGAAAAATAGTTTTGGTCCTCCCTGTTAAAGTGGTTGGTTTCGGAGGCAGCCTGATAGGTGTTACTGTTAAGGATGACCCGAAGAAGGTGCCGACGGTCATATCCGCTCTGGCGAAAGTCCTGCGCGAGCGCTGTCAGCAGGGGCGGATTACTGGGGGGATTCGTATCCCGAAAATCATCAAAAGGCTCTACGATCCCCCTTCCTAAGAGATACGCCCAGATCCTGTTTGCCTCCACGTTTGCAAAGAAGGGGTTGTCCTCACCAGTGAGCCACTCGGTGAACACATCCCGCCGATCGAACACTTTTTCCACTTCCATTGCACCCGCCTTTGGCGCCCAAGGCTTCATGATTTCCCCGCTCGCTGGGTGAGAAACCTCCCCATCCTGCCTGCTATACACGATCAGCTCTTCCCCTTTCCCTGTCTTTTTACGCTCCACCCGGTTGAAGAACGCAGCAAGTCCATAGTAGTTGTCCTGCGTCCAACGTTCAAAGGGATGATTGTGACACTTCGCGCATTGAATCCTGGAGCCAAGGAACAGCTGGGCTGACGTCTCCATCGCGTCAAAGGTATCCCCAGCAGCCCGGTAGTAATTGGCCGCAGGGTAAACGAGACTGCTTCCCCTTGCGGTAAGGATCTCCCGGGCGAACTTATCATAGGGCATGTTGGAAGCCACCGCATTCACAAGCCATCGACTGAACTTGAACACGGAGGTATGCCCAATCTGCTTTTTGGAAACCCGGAGAAGGTCTCCCCATTTCTGGGCCCAGAAAGAGGCATGTTCCTCGCTCTCGAGAAGAGCGTCGATCAGCAGGGCACGCTTTCGGGGGTCCCGGTCCTCGACGAAGACTCCTATCACATCAGCAGACGGGAGTTGCCCGGTGACATCAAGATAGACTCTCCGGATAAACTCCAAATCTTTACTCTGCTCGCTTGGAGAAAACTGCAGCTGCCGTAATTTTCGGTAGACATGCTCGTCGACGTAGTTGGCTGGTTTACGATCTACCCATTCAAATCCATCAATCTTCCGAACGAAAGTCAGGCTCGTGCTTTCGATGAACTCCAGATAGCGCGCAATAATCGCCACGCCTCCCCGTTCAATCCCACTTACAAATCCTTGCCTCGAAACCTCTGCCACCTTGGTGTTGGAGCTCTCAAAGACTGCCAGATGCGTTACATCTCGCCTCGTCCCATCGCTGAACTTCGCATGGACCGAAAATTGCTGCTTCGCATCAGGAAAATGAAGAACCCGGGCCGAAGAGGGGTAAATCTCGATCCCCGTACAGGTGCTCTCCTGTTCCTTCCGAAGGGCCGCTCCCTCCGCAATCCAGGAGCGAAGGAGAGCATATTCCGGGCTCTCCTTGTCCAGTTTTTTTCCTCCCTCGTGGCTGACAACGGTGGTGGGCTTGAGCAACAGAAGACTCTTATCAGGCTCGATGGGATTAGTCCTGCGTCCCAGCTCCTCACTAACCAGCGTGAGACCATCAAGAGCTGGATCAAAAGCCCGAAGTGAGAGCCGGAAGCTCCCCTTCCCATGCGGCGACCCATGGCAGGACCCGGCACTACATCCAAGCCTGGAAAGAACCGGAAGGGTCTCATGTCGGAAAGAGACCGGTGCCGGAGATTGAACACCCCTCACCGTAACCTCAACCATAGTTTCTCCAAGCCGGATAGTGGTTACTCCATTGGCACGCGGACGGACAACACCATCCCTTGAAACGGACACTACTGCCGGGTCAGTGATAACGTATTCTGCTCCCTTGGTCCGATCGGCCACCCGATCACGGTCCCGCCATGTTGCAATCAATTGAAGAGATTCGCGCTTGCCACTGAGAGTGAATTCCGAGGGATGTAATTCCCACGCGGCCTGACACCAGACCCCGGGCATACCAAGAATACAGAACATCGGCAGGAGAAACCTCATCATGACTTGTCTCGGACTTTGAGAGAAAAGGGAGGGCTTTCAATACGCAATGGATGCCGATGAAAGTCAATTTCCACCTCTACCACGAGACCTCCTATCTTCGTCTTCTCTGGATTATCGATCTTTAACTCAAGCTCCACCGAGTTGGTTTTATCATCAAGACTCTTCTCCCCACTCTTGACCCCTTCCGGCAGCCCAACAATCCGGACCTTACTACTGAACCGGCGACCGCCATCTTCCCAGCTCAGGGTAACCGGCATCTTCACTATCGCTCCTTTTTCAACTTCACCAGGTGAGGTCACCTCAACCTTCAAGAGCGGCTTCATCACTCGCAGTGCCAGAAGTCCGTTGATCGACTCAGGAATATCTGCTGAAGCATCTCTCTCCTTCAGAACCTGCCTCGTTTCTAACTTCGTCTCGTATGAGGAACCCTCAAACTCCGAGACCCCACGGACCCAAAAATCATGAAGAGTTCCTGCCCCCACGTCTTCCGGAAGACGCACCCGGAAGCCGATGGATCCTTCTCCACCCGGAACCCCGTCTTGCTCTCCGACAAAGGTGAGAGAGGATTCCACCTGGAGCCGAACAACCGGATTAAATCCTTTCCGGGAGCATTGAACCGGGACCACGAATACCCCACCCGGGACAGCTAGGAAATTATCGCTAAGGGGATGCTTCTTGTCCTTCTGCCCCGGCACCGAAAGAGAGAAGGGTGGACTTCCGGAATGCATGGATAACTCAACCTCCAGGTCAGGGCCCCGGCGACCATATGCATCCCGAATCTCAACCCTGTAGCTGCCGGCATCCAACCAGATCTGCATTTCCTGTTCATCGAAAACCTCCGGGGAGCTCTCGGCCACCATTTCCCCGCTCTCTTTAAGAACCTGTATCCTCGGAACCGCAGAGGAACGGATTTTACGTGCCGCAGCAATCAGCGTAATGTAGGACCGCTTCCTGATGCTGAGAGGGAGTCGGACTACCCCTGTATCTGCACCAATAACGTGTCTGCTCAGCACGGCCTCGCCTGCCTCAAGCCCTTCCTGAATTCCCGAACCAACAGGGATCTGGTCCCGCGTTCCACCTGTGTCAGCGGTTTGCTCAGGCTCCTCGATCCAAAGCTGATAATCTTTTCCTCCGCGATACTCCGAATCTATCAGCTCGACTATGTAGAAGCCCTCTTCTGGAGCCGTAAAATCAATTCTCGGATTCAACCCATCAATCTGGCTGTCGTCTGCCTGCGCAAGGCGGCGGCCACTTTCCGTTCTGAGGGTCAGAACTCCATCAAAGTCCGAACCACGCGCCTCTGCCCGGAGGGTAAGCAATTTCCCCTTTTCTGCTCCAAAGCGAAAAAAATGAGCACCCAGATTCTGCGAGCTCCCCTCAACCTTGGTCGGAACCTCGAGCTCCTGTGCCTCAGACGCCTTGGTCCTGCCTTGGGAGGCGACTAACGAATCTTCCCCATCCTTTACCCTGAGATAAACCAGGTTGCTGACTCCATTATCACTATGGGCGCGCAACGCTCCTGGCCCGATGTAATCGGTTGTGATCCGAAACAGGGGCTCCTCATCCCGGACACGCTCTATCTCAGCAGGAAAACTGGTCCAAAGCCCGACTTCTTCCAACCCGCCACCATGAAGACGAACCTCTACTGGCTTTCCGGATTGTATCACCGCAGGCTCACAACGCTCCAACCTGACATGCTGGGCCAGAAGACAGGAAGGCCCGGCCAAAAGCGCCAGACAAAAAACCGGGAAGAGACATGGAGCCAAGTAGCTCAAGAGCCAGTGTCCGCTAGTGGTTTCCCATCCGGATTGACCGCTCCCGGTGGCATCTCATGCAGATACAGATCAAATCGGCCTCCTTTCTCTGAAACGATGACGACGTGCCGCCCATCCGGATGCCATGCCGGGTAATCATCTCGATCCAACCCGGCTGTCAGGGCGCGCACATTGGTCCCATCAATTTTCATAACATACACATTGTAGCCCCCATCCCGGGTGCTGGTAAAAGCGATCTGACTTCCATCCGGAGAGACCACCGGTCGAATGTCCATAATCGTATTTTCGGTGAGGCGTTTCTCGTCAGTGCCGTCAGCACTCATTGAGTAAATCTCGTAGTTATTCTCCCGAGAATTGCTGAAGACAATTCTTTTGCCATCAGGCGTAAAACTCGGCCAGTTGCTTACTCCTTCACACTGGGTCAACTGCTTCTTCTCCTTCCCGTCAACCTGGACAGACCACAGTTGTTGAGGCCCTGTTTCCGCAAAAGCGTAAACAACGCGTTTACTGTCTGGAGTGAACACTGGACTTCTTGTTCCTCCTCGCCCGGAGTGGGTGATGTAAACGTCCTTCCTCTCTTCAAGATTCCTGATCACGAGCTTTGCGGTCAGGTTTCCCGTGCACTCCGTCACGGACATGAACCTGCCATCCGGCGAAAGCTTGGGCTCGATATGGTGCTTATCACCAACATCCGGCACGAACGGCTCCGACTTGCCAGTTTCAAGGTCCAACCTCAGGACTCGGACCAGATCATCCTGCTCATCGTAACCGTAAATAAGGCCCTTTCCCCCATCGACGAAATATGGATCACGCTTGAGAATTCCATCCTCGGTCAACCGCTTTGGCTCCGCCAGAGCGAAATCATGCAAGAACGGTAAGATCATGCCCAGGGCGACCATGACCCAAGCCTTGTGACTCAATGATGACCCCACGAACCGATAAGCGGATTGCCTAAAGGAGCTCATTAATAACACTACCTCCGTCCAAAACTTTCATTTCTGCCCTTTGCTGAGCTCCTACTCCACATAGCTCGGCGATTGTCGTTCCGGCCATAAGAGGAGAAATTGGCTCGGTAAGGGGGCGCTCTGCTCGCGCATCGCTCTCCCCGATTGTCCGGCCCGGCTGCACACCCGCGCCAGCCCAGATAGAGAAGTAACAGTGCTGGTGGTGCTCCCGGGCTGCACGCTTACTGATCTTAGGAGTACGCCCAAACTCACCCATCGCCACGACAAGAGTGTCTTCCATCATGCCGCGATCATACAAATCATCAAGGAGCGCCGAAAAGGCCCGATCGAGAATCGGACAGTGCCGATCCTGAAGGAGCTCAAAATTGTAGATGTGCGTATCCCACCCCCAGTCCCCATTGGGAGTAAAGGTCTCCACGTATTCCGACCAGTTGACCTGAATGTAGGGCACGCCAACCTGCGCCAGACGGCGAGCCAGCAGGCAACTCTGTCCGAAAGCTGTCTGCCCATAAGACTCCCGGGTCTTCTCCTTCTCCCGGGTAAGGTCAAATGCATCCTTGGCCTTTGGATCGGTCAGCAGCCCATAGGCGGCCTGGTGCGTCTTCTCCCAATCATCGATCCGCGCCCCGTCCAAAGTTCTATGAGCTGCGTCAAGCTGGTCGAGCAGCTTCTTCCGGTCCTGAATCCTGTTCGGAGTTATGCCATCAAGCATCTTCAGGGTTGGAATATTGACGTCCCCATGCTGGGAGCAGCTCACCAAAAAGGGGTCATAAGCCTTGCCTAGAGTTCCCCCTCCATAGCCCTCGATACGTCGCGGAAGGTCCCGTGGAATTCCCCGGCCCAGATAAAAGAATGGGGGAAGCGCTCCGCTGTTCCCACGGTGTTTCGCAATGATCGATCCAAAATTCGGATGGACTGTTGGGGATTCCTTGAACCCCGTAACCCCAATCGTCCCAGCTCCAGGATGACCCCCATCCGTTGTCACCATGGAACGGATCAAGGAAAACTTGTCGTTGCGCTGCGCGAGGCGCGGCAGCATCTCAGTAAAGTGCACTCCGGGAATTTTCGTGGGAATCGTCCCGAACGGGCCCCTGTAATCCATGGGCGCGTCGGGCTTCGGATCAAAAGTGTCAATGTGACTGGGCCCTCCCCAAAGCCACAGGAGAATGACAGACTTGGCCCGCCCCCGCTCCTGCGCCGCCTGCACGTCTAGAAGGCTCGGCAAGCCTGCACCCATCGCAAAGGGAACGGCAGCAGCCGTCTTCAGAAAGGAACGGCGCGACAGGCCGTTACAGTCATTTGCCTTAAAATCACCTACCCCGATCATCTTTACGCGTCATAGAGGGTGATTATTCTAACCTCAAAAGAAAAGGAAATATGTATCGCCGTAAGAGGTGAGCAGCTCCCCCGGAATTTTAGGATTTGGCGTCGATTCCTCCATCCCTAGGGTTCTTCCCTTGGCCTTTAACAGCTATCTGTTCTGGATCTTCTTCGCTGCGGTAATAGCGCTCTATCGCCTGTTACCCCACCGAGGACAGAATCGCATGCTCCTCGTCGCAAGCTACGTGTTCTACGGAGCATGGGACGCTCGTTTCCTGCTCCTGATCGCAATCTCCACCCTGATTGATTTCCACGTTGCACAACGGGTAACAAGATCGCGGGATAGGGCAGTCGCGAAACGGTGGTGCGCACTGTCTATCACCATCAACCTTGGCATCCTCGGAGTCTTTAAATACTTCGACTTCTTCACCACAAGCTTTGCCCGACTCCTCGAATCTCTCTTCAACTATCAAACAGATCCTGTCGCCCTTAACATCATCCTGCCAGTTGGAATCTCATTCTATACCTTTCAAACTCTGAGCTATACCATTGACGTCTATCGTGGACGAACCAAGGCCGCTACAAGCCTCGCAGACTTCGCCCTCTATGTGGCGTTTTTTCCTCAGCTGGTGGCGGGCCCCATTGAACGCTCCCATCGCCTTCTTCCCCAAATCGTCAATCCCCGCAGAGCCCGGAAAGGGCATTTTGCAAAGGGGCTTTACCTCGTGATCAGTGGCCTTTTTGCCAAGATCGTTATCGCTGACAACATGGCATTCATCTGTAATGGGATCTTTGCGGCCAGCGATGACCAGGTGGGCGGCATCGACCGGCTGGTAGGGATTTACGCTTTCGCTTTTCAGATCTACGGAGACTTTTATGGATACTCTTCCATCGCCCGTGGCATTGCCCTCTGGATGGGAATTGAGCTCATGGCAAATTTTCGTATGCCTTACTTCGCACGCTCTCCGGCCGATTTCTGGAGGCGCTGGCACATCAGCCTGTCGAGCTGGTTGCGCGACTATCTCTACATTCCTCTGGGAGGAAACCGGGGGGGGCATTGGAAAACGTGCAGGAATCTAATGCTTACCATGCTACTGGGAGGGCTCTGGCATGGAGCAGGATGGACATTTGTTCTATGGGGTCTCTACCAGGGCCTCCTTCTGTGTGCCTATCGACCGTTCGAAGATCGAATCCGTGATTCCCAACCCTCCATCGTGCGTCGTCTGGTAGAAACATTCCTGTTCTTCAATCTCGTATGCATTGGCTGGCTTCTGTTCCGAGCCGAATCTGCCGCACAGGCATGGGACTTCTTTACGGCCATCTTCTTTACCGATTTTTCCGCGACCTTCCTCACACCCTATGGGCTCGGATCCATCCTCTACCTCGCCGGACCGTTTCTGCTTCTCGAAATCTGGCTGGCTCGCCGTAACGATCTTCTGGCCCTGACAAGGGTTCCATGGGGATGGCGATCTGCAGCATACGCCTATGCTCTTTTCATGCTCGTGGTCCATCAACCCCTCCGCACAAGTGAGTTCATCTACTTCCAGTTTTAAATGCACCGAGTGGAAGGTCCTCGCTGTTCTGGCGGGCACCGCGCTCCTGCTCGAAATCATCGCGCGTATCCTCGCTCCCACCCTCGATTACGATCGCGTCCACATCCATGCTTTCCCGGACATTGCTGAGGAAATGCAAGGTGGAGCAAGCCCACGCATCATGATCCTCGGAAATTCCCTCCTTCTCCATGGAGTCGATGAAGCCCTGCTGCAGGAAAATATTTCTACCGCTCTTTCCAGACCTTGCAGCGTCTCCAAGGTTACTCCCGTGGCCACTGCGACACGAGATTGGCACTACCTCTATGACACCTATTTCACCCAATCTGAAAACCATCCGGACATCGTTGTGATTGGCTTTGTGGGGCACCATCTCCCAGACCAATACGAGCTCAAGATACGCCGCCTCACCCGCCACTTCTGTTCTCTTGAGAACCTGAGCTCCTGCCTTAGCGAGGAAGGCCGTTCCCTTGACGAAAGAGCGATCGGTTTTCTCTCGCACTTCAGTGCCCTTTTTGGAGATCAACGAACCCATCAATGGGGTGTCAGTTCTGCTACCATTCCTCAATTCGGACTGGGCGTCAGCAGACTCAACAACATCCTCGATGCCAAAAATAATCGCCCCGTCACAAACAAAAGTGACGAAACCAGCACCCCAGCACCCCCAACCCGTAGCTACCGGAAACTCACCCACCTGATCAAGACCCTGAAGAAGCATGGCGTGGATCCCTACTTTGTTCCAATGCCACAACCTGAGCTTTGGACCGTTGATCCAGCAGCAAGGGCCACAATCGAGGAACATGGTGCCACTCTCATAGATCGCACTGTTAGTCCTCGCATGGAACAGAGCGACTTTTCCGACGGTTATCACCTGGGAGAAACTGGGAAGACACGCTTCACTTCCTTTCTCGCCTCCGTGCTGTCCGAGGAACTATCAAGCATGGAAAACCCTGCCCCCTGATCCGCCATTGACGGGCAAGGGGCTCATCCTCCATCGTCTCCCAATGGTGGATTGCCCTTTTCGACGCGTTCTTATCCTTATCTGCAGCCTCGCAACCCTGCCCTGCATACCCGGAAAGGCCGCACTCACCGTCGCCGCTGTCTTTGGTGATAATGCTGTCCTGCAGAGAGAGGTAGAGCTCCCCGTCTGGGGTAGCGCGCCAGCCGGCACAAAGGTGCATGTCGAATTTGCAGGCCAATCCAAGGTCACTACGGCCGATCCGGACGGAAAGTGGATTGCCCGGCTCGAAGCAATGCGGGCGAGCACAAAGGGCAGGCTCCTTCAGATCCGCTCGTCCCAAGGCCGCATCACTTTCACAAACGTAGTGGTCGGCGAGGTCTGGTTGGCAAGCGGACAGTCGAATATGCAATTCCCCATGAGCGCCTGCGCAAGACGGGTGAAGGCCATTGCTGCCACGCTTCAGGAAGAGCCTGATAACAGCATACGCTTCCTTCGAATTAGCTGCCCCGACAGCCCAGGATTCAGGCATATCAAACGCCGCGAAATTGCGTGGAAGGTTGACTCCAAGTCGACCCGACCGGGCTACTCTGCCGTGGCCTTCTTCTTTGCCCGAAAGATTGCTAATGCTCTGAACGTTCCCATCGGGGTCATTGAGTCCTCGTGGGGGGGGAAGCCTATCGAGGGATTTATTCCCGTAGAGCAATTCGAACAAAATGAAGCTCTACAACCCATCGCCGAACTCGCCCGAAAGAATCAACTGAAAGAAGTAGGAGCCTTGGAAGGAGGGGTTGTCATCCGTAACACCGCAGGAATGCCTGGGCGCATCTTTAATAGCAGGATCGCCCCAATCGCACCCTATGCCGTTGCCGGAGCGATCTGGTACCAGGGAGAATCAAATGCCGGCAAGGGGGAAGATCCACGCAACTACAGGTTTAAGATGGAGGCTCTCGTGAATGGCTGGCGCAAGGCATTCGGAAACCAACGGTTGCCGTTCTACTTCGTTCAACTTCCCGCCTACCGAGACGAGGCATTCGGTTGGATCCGACTACGAGAAGAGCAGCGTCTGAGTCTCTCTACCCCCCAAACCGGTATGGCTGTGACCATTGACCTCCGCGACAATGATATTCACCCCGCTAACAAAATTGATGTAGGAGAGCGGCTCGCTCGGTGGCCGCTTTCCCGACAATATGGTAATTCCGCGATGGTGTGCGGAGGACCAATTTTCAAATCAGCACAGGTGGAAGGCGAGACTATTCGCATCCAATTCGACTTCCTTGGAGGCGGTCTGATGGTCGCGCGGAAAGAGGGGGCAGGGCCCGTCACCGAAACTCCGGCTACAGATCTTCAACACTTTGAAATAGCAGGAGCGGATGCAGTCTGGCATCCGGCCAACGCCGAGATTGAAAGCGAGGAGGTCGTGGTCCAATCACAATTCGTAAGTCACCCCATGGCTGTGCGCTACGCATGTCAAGGAGCTCCGGAAAACCCGAACCTCTATAACCGCGCCGGGCTTCCGGCATCTCCCTTCTGCTCCAAGCTTACCTTTCTTCCGTGGGCACCTGCTCCCATTCCTCACTTATCCAAGTGAAGCAAAGAAGAACGTTCCAACCGGGCTCAGCGGTGGCCAGATCTACATCGCGGCCTTATAGGGATCTTCTTGGAAGCAACTTTATAGATCGCACCTCGGATCCGCAATCTCGCGAACCCTCGGCAGAGGTGACAGCCTCAGCAAATCAGGCCCGTCCTCCCACAGTTCCAACCGTGACTACTGTGCCGTTCCGGGAAGGAACCGGTAATAGACCTCGAGCATCAGGGTCGTCAGACAGGTGATGTAATGCACATTCCCCAGTCCGTGGGCAGTGTTCGCAGGCAGAGGCCACGATCCGTCCCCGTTCTGGGCTGCGAGGGTTTTATCCCGAAACAGCTCGTTATACTCCTTCCAGAACCTGCCGCCGTAATTAATCATGGCCTGAGAGGCGTAGTAATGTCCGTAGAGATCGGTGTCTTTTCCCTTCCAGTCGAACTTGATGTTCTTGTTAATTACCTTGCACGCCTTGCGGGGAACGGAGTGCGCTTCCTTGCCCCACAGCTGGAAGCAGAGTGCACCCGCGCCGGAGAGCGTAGTTCCGTCACCCCTGATATTTGGCCCCGTATAACCGATCGCACCGCTTGCGTGTTGATTAGAGGCGAAGGCATCGAGACCATCACGCACGCACTTGGCCATGTTCCGGAACTCAATCCCGGTATGCTTACAGGCCTTGAGAGCTTGCAAACACCATCCCATGACGGAGCTGTCATTCCGACGATCTTCCGCAAACCGATAGGTCCAACCTCCTGCCGCGTTCTGTCCATCAATGATCGTTTGTCCCCCCAGCTGAACCGCTTCCTTCAGACCGGGAAGATTCACCCCAAGCTGGCTACAGAAGGTGTATGCCTCCGCAATAGCGTAGGTTGCAATCCCATGTTCGTAGACCCACTGGTTCGACTGCAGATCAGCCCCCAGACGGCCCTTGTTCTTGGCACTCTGGTTGACAAGATAGGTGATCGCATTTGTCACCGTTTCTCCGTATTTTTCCGAGAGGGGAGTCTCGCAGTGCCCGAGGTATGCCAGAAGAGCCAGCCCAGTGTAGGCAACTTTATAACCACCACCCCATGAGCCGTCGGCGGCCTGAGTTGTCTGAAGCCAATCCAAAGCTTTCACCACGGCGGTCTCACATTCTTCGACGCCACCGTTCTCTTTCAAACGCTGCATACGGTCCTGCGGAGAGCACCGCTTCCTCATCACTGCAGGAATATTTCCGAATCCTCCTCCGCCACCGTCACCGCCATTCCCCCATCCTTCTCCGAAATCATCACCGCTACCAAAATCAAGAT
Source organism: Roseibacillus sp. (assembly GCA_029242545.1). Classification (GTDB taxonomy): domain Bacteria; phylum Verrucomicrobiota; class Verrucomicrobiia; order Verrucomicrobiales; family Akkermansiaceae; genus Roseibacillus_B. The sequence goes on along the minus strand of JAQWTV010000006.1, from coordinate 19,330 downwards.
TTGGTTGCGCTTCCGTCTCCGGAACAGGCACTGCGGTAGGCGACGGAGTCGTCGAAGCAATCACCTTGGCCATCGATGATGAGGGCGCAGAGGGTTTTCTCTGAATCTGTGGATTCACTTCCTTCTGATCCATGGTGTCCTCCTCAGGAGCCCCAGCCTGATAGGCCACGATGGTCGGGGATTTGATCATGAGGCTGGGCAGAAGGATGAAGAGGAGAACGAGGACCACGAGGGCGATCACCAGAAGGGCGATCACTACACTTGTGACTACAGAGTTTCTCCGCTGCGCGTCCAAGCGCGCTTCGGCTTCAGGGCTAAGTTGGGCGTGAAGGCTCATACCAAGGCGAAATATAAGGGTCTTGTGGATTGCTTGCCCCCCTTAAGGGAACACCAACCGCAGGTAGCTTACCTGTCCAAATTGGAAAATCCGCTCAAAAATCGCCAAATTTTATCGGCCTTCCGAACTCAAAACCTAACCCGATGGGAGGATCCTGACCACTTTTGCAACAAACCTTCCCACTTTTCGGCCAAAATCCGATAAAATTAAGCCCCTCTGGCTATTCTCGAAGCCGAGAAAGACGGGTAGTTTCCCTTTTGGCCAATAGGCAGGCTGCCCAATGCTGAGCGTTGCAGCACCCGGCGCGACTGCTGCTTTCCCCCTACTCCGCACCGGGTTCCACATTCGGATCATCATCAGGATCTCTGGTCCAGATGATGGAAACCCCCGAGCCCTGCTCATCAGGCGTGATAATTTCCCCGGAGGGTTTAATCACTTCGGGCACTCGGCGAACCTCTGTATGTCCATCGACGAAAAGAAGGACCCCCTTCTGGTTGTGCCGCGTTGCAAAGGCCCGTGGATTAGCCTTAGGAGAGCCGTTGAACTTTCTCTGGGCCTTGGAATGCTGCTTGTCCTTGGGTAATCCCCGCTCGAGAAATATCACGGTATTTGCAGGCTGCTGAATCGAGGCCAAGGTTCCTGGGTCCTTGTATCCATCGAGAGATCGTCTCTGCAGCCGGCTATTCATCCCCATTGCAAAATAGGGTCGTTCCAGCTTCTTCTCACTTTTCGCGTAAGGAGCCGCTCCTACAGATACAGGGTAGGCCGAATCATAAAAGGCCTGCGGGGCATTGTCTTGCCCCAGCTGAGCCACTGAACGGTAGCCCATTCTTTCGGGCAAGACGTTATACCACGCTTCTTCAGCCTCCTCGCTGGCTGCCACCGCCCAATCTTCTGCATCGGCCGAAATTTCAGGCACGTCGGCATTTTCCAGGGGAAGCCGCCCTCCATGATCGGTGGTGTAGTCAACGAAAGCCTGACCAAGATCTTTGATCTTCTGCGTGGCCCGGGTGAGATTCGCCCCTTGGACCATGTTCGTGTAAACTTGGAATGAAATGCCAGCCAGCACGATGACTATCGCCATGGCAACAAGAAGCTCGAGGAGAGTAAACCCTCCTCTGGCTCTTCGATGACATTTTGGTTCCATGAATTTCTATCTGTCGAAGCTTCGCTGGGTAGAGGTCAGGATGACGCGGTTGTTACCTGACGCAACTTGCAGTTTCTCCATAAAATCGGAAATTTCCACTCCTGTTTTCAAAAGAATGCCCCACCGCAGCTCGGTCATCATGCCCGCTTGAATGGATTCCACACTAATCAGCTCGGTGGCATCCGCGAATTCCTCAAATATAGGGTAAAACGCCTCATCATACTGAATATCGTTATTCACCCGGATTCTGAGCTGGTGAGAGGCCCTTTTCGGGGCAAACGCCTCTTTTTTCGATAAAACGTAAATGGCCGCCACCATAACGATCGTCGTCGCAGCCGCTGTCGGATAGAGCCGGGCGCCTACAACCATCCCGGTCATCATCGAGAACAGGATGAAGGCGAGGTCCCGGGCCTGACCCAAATTACGACGAAAGCGGATCATCGCGAAAGCCGCGAACATCCCGAAACCAATCGCCTGTGCGTTGGGATGACTGCCCACCACGAGGATAAGAATGGTCGTCACCGTGCCAACGATCACTAGGGTGTGAACGTAGTCCTGAGAATATCGAGTTCCTCGATAGGTAGCCTTGTAGAGTGTTCCAATGATGAGGTTGAGCCCGAAGCTCACCCCGAGTGCGAAAATCACCTCAACGAATCCAGGGGTTATCAGGTCAAAGCCGAGTTGTTCCCGGACGGTCTCGTAGGTGTCAGTAATAAATGCGAGGGAGTTCATTGAATTAAGAAAATTAGATTCAGGCAGCAGATTCCTGTCGCTGCCTTGCCTGCCTGAGCTGAGACCCGAGAACCGGATCATGTTTTTCCAGCGAGGTACAATACTTACTGAAACTGCGACGGCTCAATCCGGTTTCACCGGCTCGCTGCCGCAGCCAGTAAGGGACAGCCCCGATAGATTTTACCTCCATGATGGACTCTCCCTCCGCGATGATAAATTTGCTGAAATCCTGATCGTCAGGAAGCAACTTGGGGAATTCAGGACGACACCGCAGGAGGTTATCAAAGGTAATTCTCAACTTGCCGTCCGGGGAGCTGAAGGCATTGCGGTCGTAGCGAATCTGCATGGATGGATTGTGACCCGCCGCGCGCATTCCAAGAACTTCATCGATAATGATACGACCCGACCGGCCCACCTGATCATACATTCCTCTCAGGACATCGTCGTCGCCGAGGCCAAAGTTCTGGGCGGCTTCAATCGACATGGGAAGACGGCGCTTCACCCCAAGACCCTGCAATTTATGTTTTACTTCCAGAAAGCCCGCAGGGGGGATCTTGGCGGTCTCTGAACCATAGATCCGCAACCGGATCTTACGCCGACTCTTGAATCCCCGTTGCTTCTCCCAGTAGCAGTCACGCTCGGCAGTATCGTAATACTGGGAGAGAATTGGATAGTCTCCAGAATTTCCAGGATTCTGGTCCACAGCTAAGCGCTGGGAAATCTCATCCTTCCACTGGCAATACTGCTCAGCGTCGATCCAGAATTTATACTCAGTCCTGCTTAAGCTCACTGTTAACTGAAAGGAAGGGGTGAGAATTGCGCCGCCAAGATGAGGGCCTTGTAAGCCCCGGAGTGTCGTTCGCGTCACAATAGTAATAAACCAGAGCCTTCTCCACAACTCCCGATTCTACTCCCCCAATGGCGGCTATTAACCGCTCAGGACTGGATTCTACCCTCTATGACTGACCTATTACCTCAGACAGACTACTTCGAGGAACCCATTCACAAACTTCTTTGATTCCTTCGAGATTTGGGGTGCCCTTTGCGCCTCCGGAACTTATAGTGTCCAATCACCCCAGAATCGTACCCCCATGCCCCCTTTTCGCCGATCCATCCCGGTAATCTGGCTGCTCACCTTCGGGCTCCTGATGATATCGCAAGCCTCCGCCCGCCTCTACATCAGCGAGTTTCTCGCCGACAACAGCGATGGGCTTCTTGATAGTGATGGAGACCCTTCAGACTGGATCGAAGTCTTTAACTCCGGTTCCCAGGCGGTCGATCTGGGAGGCTACTATCTCACTGACAACCCTTCATTTCTCACCAAGTGGCCTTTTCCATCGCTCCGGCTGGAACCACGCCAGTTTCTTCTCGTATTCGCCTCTGGAAAGGACCGGAGGGGCGCCGGCGGGGAACTTCATACCAACTTCAAGCTCGATGAGCAGGGAGAGTATCTTGGCCTCATTTCTCCGGACGGCGTCTCGGTAATCGCAGATTTCGGTGGACCTAATGCTCCCCTGCCCCGCCAGAGAGAGAACGTTTCCTATGGCCTGATGCAGTCGGGCACCTCTACATCCCTTACCCTCCTGTCTCAGAACACGCAGGCTACTGTCCGGATTCCAACTGCTGCCGATTCCGCCCTCGGAACTTCCTGGACTGAACTCCTCTTTGATGACTCTGGATGGATCGACGCAGCAATCGGCGTTGGCTATGACGAGGACAACACTTACGTTCCCGAGTTCGGGGCGGGGGGCAACCTTGGAGAGGAGCTGAATGGAGTTAACACCAGCCTCTACCTCCGGATACCTTTTCAACTCACGGAGGCATCATCAGTCTCAGAATTATCCCTTCGCATGAAATATGACGATGGCTTTGCCGCATATCTTAACGGAGAGCTTATTGAATCCGCGAACTCTCCCGCCGAGGGGGATCTCTCATACGACTCAGAGGCAACTTCCAACCATTCTGATAGCGAGGCACTGGTCTACCAGTCCTTCGACTTGAACAACCGCATACAGCTTCTGAGAAACGGAACGAACATCCTTGCCATTCATGGCTTGAACGATGGCCTGAACAGCTCGGACATGTTGATTTCCCCGGAACTGAACTCGGTCCAGATCACAAACCCTGCGACCGGAGCACCCGGCTTCTTCTCAAGTCTCACTCCTGGCGCACAGAACGGAGAATCCTTTGCTGGATTCGTGGAAGATCCCGCCTTCAGCGTTGACCGTGGATTCTTCACCGACCAGTTCCAATTGCAGTTGTCTACCGTTACCGACGGAGCAGAAATCCGCTACACCATCGATGGCTCGCCCCCATCGCCCAACCGGGGCCTGATCTACAGTGAGCCCATCAGTATTGCGGGGACACAGGTAGTGCGAGCCATGGCCCACAAAGCAGATTTCCAATCCTCCAAGGTGGTTACCCGGACCTATATCTTTCCCGACGACGTCGCCAGCCAGACCCGGCCTTCCGGCTATCCGACCAGCTGGGGAGGCGAACCAAGGGCTGATTATGACATGGATACCCAGATCACCCGTTCACGGCAGTATTCTGCCCGTCTCCAGAGAGGATTGCGGGACATTCCAACTCTCTCAGTCACGGGAGAAGAAGACGCTTTCTTTGGTCCAAACGGCATCTACGTCGACACTCAGAATCGCAGTATCGAGGCTTCGGTCTCTGCCGAATATTTTCATCCCGACCCCACCAACGATGGTGTGAATATTGAGGGAGGGTTCCAGATCGACTGCGGATGCAAGCTTCAGGGTGGTGCCAGCCGCAACCCCGGCTCATCAATCAAGCACTCTCTCAGTCTGCGCTTCCGCGACCTCTATGGGCCTGGAAAGCTGAACTACCCGGTCTTCGAGGGTACTGACGTTACCACCTTTGACAGTATTCACCTTCGAGCCATGTACAACAACTCATGGCACCACAGCAACAGCGGGCAGCGAGCCCGGGCAACTATGATCCGCGACCAGTGGGCGCGTGATTGCATGATCGACATGGGCAATTCCGACGGGGGGCAGGGTCACTTCGTGCACTTGTATCTCAACGGCCTTTACTGGGGCGTTTACAATCTCCACGAGCGCCTCGAGAACGACCATTACGCAGCCTACAACGGCTTTGAGGACGACGAAGTTCTCGGCCTGAATCCAGGCCGACTGACCTCGGAGGAGTCGAGCTCCTTCAATTCCATGAAGTCGCTCGTCACCAATACGCGGACCACTTGGGCTCGAATCCAGAGAGTCATCGATGTGGACAATTACATCGACTTTGTCATCGCCGAATATTTTGGCCGAAACGCCGACCTGAAAAACAATGACAACTGGCGTGCCGCAGGCGGAGGCGCTGCCAATGCCCCGTGGCGCTTCTACTGCTGGGATACCGAACGCATTCTGGAGGATGAAACCAATACCAGCGCTCCCAGCAACAGCGGAGCTCTGGACGGGGCGCTCATCTTTGATGATCTCGAGAGATTTCGGGAATTCAGGGTCCGCTTTGCCGATCGCGCCTACAAACACCTCTTCCATGGAGGCGCCCTCACAAATCTCGCAAACCGGAACCGATTTCAGAAGTATGCCGACCAGATTGACACCGCCATCATCTGCGAATCTGCTCGCTGGGGCGACGACCGCAGTGGAGGAGGATTCAGCGGCAACTACACACGCGACGAAAACTGGACTCGAGCGGTCTACGGGACCCCCGGGGGGCCAGGGACAAGCCCAAGTAATGGAGTACTCGGATCCTGGTTCCCGACCTCAGGAACCAATCGCACCGACCGGATCATCAGCACCTGGCGATCACGGCGTTTCTCGGGAACCTCGGACACCTACCTCGGGACCATTCAGCCTCCTCTTTTCACGGTGAACGGCGGGACCCAGCACGGCGGCGACCTTCCCACCGGAGGAACACTCTCCGCCACTGCATCCTCGGGCTCGATCTACTACACCACGGACGGCACAGACCCTCGCCTCGAAGGTGGAAACCTTTCCCCCAGAGCCATTCTCCTCTCCGGGCAAATCACGTTGCCCTCCAGTGGATTGGTTCGCATGAGAGCGCGGGTAGGAGGTGGAGATTCCTGGTCTCCACTCAGCGAAGCCTTCTTTTACCTCGAGCGCCGCGCCACCGCCTCCGATCTGCGTATCACAGAAATCAACTACAACGCGCTCTCCCCCAGTGCTCTGGAAGCGAGCGACGGGGCCAACCTCTCAATTCCTCGCCTTTACCGTGGTGGAGATTTTGAATTCATCGAGATCTCCAATGTCAGCGACAGCGCAGTCACCCTGGACGGCGTGCAGTTCACGGACGGGATCACCTTCACCTTTCCCGTCATCAACCTCCAACCAGCTGGATACGCCGTCATTGTCGCCGATCTCGAGGGATTTGAAACGCGCTATGGCACGGGACTTCCCGTGGCAGGGCAGTATTCCGGGACCCTCAACAATGGAGGAGAGCGCATTTCCCTCGTGACATCGGACGGCAGCAGCATTCAGGATTTTGTCTACAATGACAGGGGAACCTGGCCCGGGCGGGCCGACGGAATCGGATCCTCGCTTGAAGTCATCGACCCTGCGTCGGACTACGATAATTCCGAGAACTGGCGCTCCAGCAGCGAATATAATGGCTCCCCGGGGGCTTCTGGGGCGGGCCCCGACGGGCGCATTGTCATCAACGAGGTCCTCACCAACACGGACTTGCCCGCTCTTGACCGGATCGAACTCCACAACACGACAAGCAGCTCGATTGAGGTAATGAACTGGTATCTCTCCGATGCCAGTGGCAACTACCGGAAGTTTCGTATTCCCACCGGGAATATTCCGGCCGGGGGCTACATGACTTGGGACGAGAACGATTTTAATGCCCCGCAGGATCTCAGCATTTCCTCGTATGCCGGTAGCGATGCAACCGCTCCTGCCACCGTTTTCAGGCCCGGCCATGGTCTATCAACCGGCGACGTGATTACCATCTCCGGGTATGCTGGAACCGGAGCCTATAATGGCACATTCGAGGTAACAGCCACCGACCCTGACAGCTTTACAATCCCCGCTGCCTTCATCGACAATCACGGCACCAAGGGAGCCTATACGAGTGGAGAGCCCTTCGCACTTTCTGCACAAGGCGACAAGGTCTGGCTGCTCGAGGGCAACGCCCAAGGTCACCTTCTCAGGTTCGTGGACGTCGTAGAATTCGCCGCCGCGCGTGCCAGTGAGGCGCTGGGGCGATGGCCCAATGGCGGAGGAAGCGAAACTCTCGTCAGCATGACTGCGACCACCTTCGGTTCAATGAATGCCCCTGCTCAAGTAGGTCCGGTGATCATTTCGGAAGTGATGTACCATCCGGTGGCAACTCCGGAAAACAGTTTCGAGTATGTCGAACTCTTCAATCCCGGGCCGGCCATTGAGAATCTTGCCAATTGGAGAATACGGGGCGGCGTTGATTTTGATTTCACCGCAGACCATTCACTCAACACGGGAGAAACCATCCTGGTGGTTGGCTTTGACCCGGTAACTGACCTGATCAGTTCAACGAACTTCCGCTCTCACTATGGAATAGGAACGGAAGTCCCTCTTCTCGGTCCATGGAGCGATGGGCCTCTACGCAATGATCAAGGTATTGTGCGTCTGCAGCGACCTGATATCCCCCCTCCGACTGACCTCGATCTCTACCCCCAGGTCACTGAAGATGAGGTGCACTATCTCGCCACCGCTCCCTGGCCGACCGGCCCGGACGGCAACGGGGGCTCACTACACCGGGTTGATTCCTCTCTCTTTGGCAATTTTTCCTCCAGCTGGACCGGAGAAACCCCCTCTCCCGGAACCGGAGCAGCGGAAATTTCATATGCTGACTTTCGCGAGCTGACTTTTGGGCCGGGGTCCCCTCCCGGGTCCAGTGAGCTGGAAGACTTCGACCTCGATGGATTCCTCAATATCGTGGAGTATGCCCTTGGCCTGAACCCTCTGCTTGCTGACGCCTCCCTCGCGCCCTCCCCAGTAGTCGAGGGCGGTGAACTGACTCTCACTTTCCCAAGCAACCCCCTCTTAAGTGACGTTCGTAGCATCGTGGAATTTTCCACGGATCTAGTCACTTGGACCCCGCTTGGCGATGTGGCTGTGCCCACCGGGAACTCGAGCGGGCTACGCAAGGCCAGCATCACCATGGCTCCTTATCCACGACTCTTCCTGAGAATTTCCGTCACCTCAATACCCTGATGATTGAATCAACCTTCTCTCGGATGCACCCTTGTAACGACCCCGAATAGGTAGGAGTCTCCCGTCTGTGAAAGCTCTCGTTCTTACCTCTGTCGACGGCGCCATAGAATTTAAGGAAACCAATGATCCCCTCCCGACTCCGGGAGAAGTTCTGATCCGACTCGCGGCAGCTGCCTTGAACAGGAGAGATTTCTGGATCACCAGAGGCGGCTATCCGAACATTGAGGCTCCCTGCGTCCTGGGCTCCGATGGAGCCGGAATCGTGGAAAAAGCAGGAGAAAGGGTAGACTCCTCCCTCGTGGGCAAGGAGGTCCTGATCAACCCCAGCCTCCAGTGGGGCGCAGACCAACTCGTCCAGGGGCAGGATTTCCGTATTCTAGGCATGCCCGATAATGGCACCTTCGCCGAATACATCTCGGTCCCCGTGCAGCAGATCACGGAGAAACCTCCCCACCTGACTCCTCATGAAGCGGCAGCTTTGCCCCTCGCTGGCCTGACCGCCTATCGGGCTCTTTTCTCGCAGGGTAAACTCAAGCCTGAAGAGTCCATCCTGATCACCGGCATCGGTGGAGGGGTGGCTACCATCGCCCTGAAAATGGCACACGCCGCTGGCGCAAGAGTCTTCGTCAGTTCGTCCTGCGAACACAAGATTTCCCAAGCCATCACGCTTGGGGCCTCATCCGGGGCAAACTACACAAATGAAGAATGGTCCGATGCGTTTCTCTCTGAGCACGGACGCGTGGACATGATCCTCGATGGGGCCGCTGGAGAACATTTCGGCGACCTCCTTCCTCTGGTCCGGCCTGGAGGACGCGTAGTAAGCTACGGAGGAACTGCCGGACCATCAGTGGCCTTCCCTATTCGCTACCATTTCTGGAATCAGCTTCAGCTCATCGGGTCTACGATGGGATCACTCTCCGACTTCGCAGAGATGATTTCTTTTGTGAAAACGCACGAGCTGAAACCGGTGATCCACTCCATTTCAGCACTCGCTGAGGGCGCCTCTCTCATTTCCTCGATGGAAACATCCGGGCAATTCGGAAAGCTCGTCATGGAGACCTCCTGATACCCCCGGGCCAGAGAGGCCACGCATCCTCAATCCAGCCCCGGCAACCCGTCGTCTCCGAGGAGATCCAACACCCCGGGCGTAAGGTCCAGCCCATGTCCGAAAGGAGTCTCCCCAAGGGACCTCGTGGAAACCGCGCCACCCTCAATCCGCAGGGACGCGTAGCCCTCCGGGCGCATTTCATAAAGGTCTGGATGCCTCCCGCACATCATCTCCTGCAGTTCCCCGGGATACATGCTCAGCCCCGCAAAGTAATGGTGCCCATTACGCTCCACGTCCTCGACTCCAAGAACTGACATTACTGCAAGATCATTGAGCAGGGCCACCGGACCCACGTTGGCAAGGTCTTCTCCGCTCATCAGCCAAGGACCCTCTTCCGGATGATGCCGACGATGCCACTCGATCAGGCAGCGATTGGCGAGTCCCTTGATCACCCCCTTGCAGTTCTTGTGGCTGGTCCCCCGGTAACCTAACGCAATGGCTCTCCTCAGGCAGCTCATTTCGCCGTCCGACTCGTCGATGATCATGGGCGGCGCCCCGGCCCAGGCCGCCAACTCATGCCGAACCCCCTCCTCGAGAGCTACGTCACGATGCAGGGGTTGCTCGACAAAGAGCAGCCTGTTGCCCTCGAACAGGATAGCGAGGTCTGGATCCGCCTGATAAGTTTCCCAATGGGTCCGGAAAGTCTCGATGTTCCGGTATTGCTCATTACCATCGAGCGTATAGCGGAAGCCCGGGCTCGCTTCCGAAATCACCGCCGCCACAGCACGCAGGCGCGGAACGTCGACTTCAAGATTGCCACAGATCTTTATCTTGAAATGGGTGAGCCCGTATTGCACCGCGGCCTCGAGCAGAGCATGAGGCAATCCATCGCTAATGCGTTCTCCCTCTGGGATATCACCCACCCGCAGAGGATCGCCGAGGCCCACAGTGTGGCGGGCAATGACCGATTTCCCCTGGGCAGGCAGCCAGTCACTGGGCTCTGTGCCGGCCAGCTCGGGATGAATCCTCCCGAGGTCGATTCCCAGAGCATTCGAATGCACCGCATCTACAAAACTCAGCCCCGCACTACGACAGAACCCATCAATGAGCATTCTCTCGACGAACGATGTTCCCAGGTGAGCCAGCAGCGGAGGGCACCCCTGTTCCCGCGCCCAACAGTCCTGCTGCTCATAGAGGGAGTGCCAGGCAGAAAAGACGGAATCGTAGGTGGAGTTGTCCGCAAGATCCGCCGCATTCCGGATACTCTCTACCATGGCAGGCAGATCTTCCTCGAAACGAGTCTCTGGATCCTTGGTGAACCATTTGGGCGGAAGTCCCTCCGAGGCAAGACCCAGCCATCCAGCCCCCTGAGACTCTCCCTCCATCACCCCAAACACGTGTGGCAGCTCGGTCATTGAGGCTATCCCATACTGAAAGGGAAACCGGGTTTGCATCCAACGCGTGCGAAACGAAACAGAGCGGACCCTGAAGGAAGAGGACATGTCTGCCACTACTGAAACCGAGATTCCAGAACCACACAAGCCCCAGCTGTGACAGTCTCATTCCGCTGGCGTAAGTTTTGCATCGACACCCTGAGGAGTTCTCCATTGTTATGAAGAGATCTTGAGGAGGAGCTGGCTTCTAACCGTTATTTTCCTGATCGCCCTGGTTCTCGGACCAGGGCCCGGAGCAGCGATGATTGATGGCACAAGTGAGGCTCCCAATATCTGGTTCGGAATACCCGCCCTCTACCTCTGGGTGGTCTTCTGGTTCCTCGTAATGGTAACCTGTATACTCGCTGCCGCTCTGACGTTGTGGAAGGACTCCGACTAGAATCATTTGGGTCAGGATTTCTGGCCACTACGGAGGCTCCCCTCAGCCTGGGGACATGGCCCTATATCGTCCTTGCATTTTATCTGGTGGGGCTGCTCTCACTCGGAGTGATCAGCCTCCTCCGCAGCCGGCGCGCCACGAATGCCGAAACGGATTACTATCTCGCGGGTCGAGGCCAGGGCGTGATCGTGACTTCTCTCACCATCATGGCGACGTTCTTCTCAAGCTTCGCCATCCTTACTTTCCCAGGCTGGATATACGAAGGAGGCATCGCACCCATGCTTTATGCTCTCAACCTTCCGGTAGCAGCCGTCGCAATCTACCTGCTTGGGAATCGTATCCGGCGGATTGGCCGGAAACGTGGCTACATCACTCCTGCAGACATGGTGACCGACTACTACGGAGACTCTCCTGCTCTCCGTATCATAATCGCTCTTACCGGAGCTCTTTACGTTATTCCCTACGTCGTCATCCAGATCAAGGGAGGCGGCCTGCTCGCTGATGGCCTCTTTCAGGAAATCGAGCATGTCTCCATTTTTGGCTGGCAAATTACAATGGAGGACGCCGGGGTGGCAGCCCTCTCCCTCGTTACGATGATCTATGTGATCATCGGCGGAATGCGGTCGGTCGCGTGGACCGATGTCATGCAGGGAATTATTCTGCTGAGTGCCATGGTTCTGTCCGGGGTAGCCGTCATTTATGCTCTTGAGGGTCCGTCCAACTTCTTTGCCCGCGTTTCTTCGGAACTCGACGGGAGCCTCCTCACCGTTCCAGATCCGGGGGACACCAATCCCCACAACGTCTGGAAGATCCTCACCTTCTGTGCCTTTGCATCGTTAGCCAGCATTATCCAGCCTGCCCAGTGGATGCGTTTTTATGCCGCCCGCGACTCCAAAACCCTGCGTCGAGCAGCCATCGCTTTCTCCACCATTCTCCCCGTGTGCTTCATCTTTGGAGTCTTCCTCGTCGGCCTCGGCGGCCGGGTTCTCTACCAACCAGAAATGATTGATGGCGTAGTTCACCTCCCGGACGGATCAAAGACGGATCAGGTTCTAATTCATGTTATTCAGGATTACTTCCCTGAAATGTTCGGCACCATTGGACTTGTCCTCGTCTCACTGATCCTCGTGGCGGTCATGGCGGCATCAATGTCTACTGCTGACTCAAACCTTCATGCCGTGAGCGCGATCGTGACTCGAGACCTTTATCACCCATATAGGAAAAAGTCCTCAGAACGGGAGCGGACTTGGATCGGCCGGCTGGTCATCATCATGGCCACTATTGCGGCCGCAACCATCACATTTGCCGGTAAGGACCTGCGAGGGCTTCTCGATACCATCACTGCTTTCTTCTTCCTCGCCATGGCCTTCTCAGCCCAGCTCGTTCCCATCACCTTCGACATGATTTTCCTGCGCCGTGGGAGCCGGCGGGGCGCAATCGCAGGTCTTGCCGCTGGCCTGCTGACCGTCTGTCTCTTCCCGCCCCTCGGGCAGCTTTTACTTGGAGGCGAAGGCTGGGTCCTTAAAGGAACCACAACCCTCAAGGGCCTTCTTGATGTGGGCTTGTGCGGCATCATTGTGAATGTCGCGGTATTTATTCTGGTCAGCTTCTTCAGCCCCCGGCCGGAGAAGAGTCACCGGGAGGCATTTGCGCGCGACCTTAAGGAAGTATCGTAACTTGCAAGTTCATGCGGTCCGCTCAAGACTTACTCCTCAGGCAGCAATCCACTGGTCAACATGAACACTATCACTCCTCTGCCCGAGAATCCGGGCATCATGACTACCACGGTGGGATCGTATCCCGTCCCCGACTGGTTGAGCGCGCTTCCGTCTGAGCAAGCTGTCACCGATGCCACGAGGGTCATCTTTGACACCCAGCGACAGGCTGGGATCGACCTCCCCACAGATGGGGAGCTCTACCGCTTCGACATCAACCACCCCGACACCAACGGAATGATCGAGTATTTCGTTGCGCCGATGGGCGGCTGTGACACCTCCATTGGACGGAAAGACGCAGAGGCTTTCCGCTCCATGCACAGCATGGGTTTCCGGGCCAAACCAGCCGCTGTGGTCCGCGAGGCACTCCATGGAGGTGGCCTCAACCTGATCGAGGACTGCCAGCGAGCGGCCAGGGTTGCCGGAGGCCCATTCAAGTTCACCGTCACCAGCCCCTATATGCTGGCCCGTACTCTTCTGGACCAGCATTACCATGACTTTACGGCCCTGACTCTCGCCCTCGCAGACGTCATGGCCGAACAGGTTTCGGGGTGCCCGTGCTCCTGCCTGCAGGTAGATGAGGCCAACATTCCCGGTAATCCGTCTGATGGACCACTCGCGGCCAAGGCTATCAACAAGGTTCTGGATGCCTTCGAGGGGCCTACTGCCGTCCACTTCTGCTTCGGCAACTATGGAGGTCAGACCATTCAGGCCGGTGCGTGGCAACCTCTCCTTGAGTTCCTGAACTCCCTGCACGCCGACCACCTCGTCCTCGAACTTGCTCATCGCCCCAAGGATGACCTCCAAGCTCTCAAGGACCTCAATCAAACGGTTGGCATTGGCTTGGGGGTGGTCAACATCAAGGTTAACGCAGTAGAAACCGCGGAAGATATCGCGCGATCGATCGAGGAGGCCGAAAAGGTGATCGGGGCCGGGCGGGTCCAGTATATTCATCCCGATTGCGGGTTCTGGATGCTCAAGCGCTCGGTAGCTGATCGTAAGATCGCCGCCCTCGCAATGGGCAGGGATCTCTACCTTGGCAAATGACCACCATGCGCATCTTACTTCTTATTCTCGCTTACGGCCTCGCCCTGTCCTCAGAAGTCATCGCGAGGAATTCCGGGAAAGAGGCCAAGCCAAATTTCCTCTTTCTCCTGGTCGACGACCTTGGCTGGGCTGATCTTGCCTGTTACGGGTCAACCTTCCACGAAACTCCTCATCTCGACCGTCTGGCCAGAGAGGGCATTCGTTTTACCGATGCCTACACGGCAGCATCAATCTGCTCACCAACCCGGGCCTCCCTCATGACCGGCAAGCATCCGGTCAGGGTCAACATCACTGATTGGATCCCCGGGAGCAGCGGAAAGGGTCGCAGATTAAAGACCCCTTCGGACGATCACCATCTCGCGCTGGAAGAGGTCACAATCGCCGAGGCCTTGAAAGAGGGGGGATACTCTACTTTCTATACCGGCAAATGGCATCTGGGAGGCACCCAGTTCAGCCCCGACAAGCAGGGATTCGAGAAATATTACGATCCCCACGAGAATCCCTCCAAGGGTTCTCCGGGTAATGGCACTACCACTGGCAGGAAACACGGCACAATTGACCTCACCCGAGAGACAAAAAAGTTCATCACCGAAAGCAAGAATGCGCCGTTCCTTGCCTTCCTCTCTTATTACGACATCCACACCCCCATCATTCCAGAGAACAAATATCATGCCCATTACCGGGATAAGGCCGCACAGCTCGGCCCCTCTCCGATAGCAATCAGGGAGCAAGATGGTCGGAGCCGGCCTCGTCAGGACAACGCGGCCCTCGCAACCATGGTCCAGTCCGTCGATGATTCGGTCGGGGCACTTGTTACGCACCTGGCTTCGCAGGGCATTCTGGAAAACACGTATATTTTCTTCTTCTCGGACAATGGCGGTCTCGCCACCAAACAAGGTGTAGGCCCGGGATGTAACCTCCCATTGCGCGCCAGCAAAGGATGGCTTTACGAGGGAGGAATCCGTGTTCCTTTGATTGTAAGAATGCCAAACCGGAGAAGTGCAGGACTGCAGCTCAGCACTCCGGTGCTTAGTACCGATATTTATCCCACTCTCCTCTCACTTGCCGGTCTTCCCCTCCGCCCAGAACAGCACATGGACGGCCAGAGTTTTGTCGGTCTCATGAATGGAAAGGTTAAGGACAGCGCATCCCGCACGCTTTACTGGCATTACCCCCACTACCACGGATCCATGTGGACTCCAGGGGCCGCAATACGAAAAGGCGACTGGAAGCTCATCCAGTTCTACCACTTCGATAAGATTGAGCTTTATGACCTCAGCGAGGACCTTGGGGAATCGAAAGAGCTCTCCAAGGCCCGCCCGGAGATTGCCGGGGCCTTACTTACTGAGTTGATAGAGTGGCAGAAGAGCCTAGGCGCCTCAATACCGGCTGCGAGGGAGTAACGTCGGCTTACTGGGAGTCCTCATAAACTCGCAGGAAGAGCTGGGGCTCACTAAGCAAGCCGGGAGGCACTGGCACCGTGATCGGAGACTCGGTAATTCCTGCCGCCAGCACCTCAGGCAAGATGTTAACCTGCGGGGTAATCGCCGCGAGATCAGCGGCCGTTCCCATTTCAATAAGGAAAGGGCCTGGGATCGTTGCCTCCCATGCCACAGTGAATTCGTTCCGTTCCTGATCGTAGGTAAGGCTCGTAATTTGAATTGGGGATGTACCACCTCCTCCTCCGCCGCCGCCTCCAACGGGGCTACCTACCTCCAAGCGATACCAGTCGAAGCCGCCCGCACCAAGGACTCCAGTCTCGAGGCCGTTCGGGTGAGTGAGCGTATACGCACCACCTGCCCCCCCGAGGAGCACCTCGAAATTCACAGGATCAAACTGCGTATTGTAGGAACCTACCGCTAAAAAGTAAAATCCCTCGGCCAGACCCGTCGGGAAATCCAACTGACTCTGGAGGACTCCAGCGGCATCGTCATTGTTAATGATCAGGTTGCCGTCGGCGTCATATAGGCCCAACTCCGTGTCAATGGTCGTCCCGGTAAAAGTGTTCAATTCGAACGGAGCAAAGGCATCCGCAACCTTCCCGATGTCCTGAAAATTCGACGGCCCGTTATCCACAAATCCGTCAATTTGAAACACAAACCAGACCGTCTCGGAGACCTCTTCCCCCGGCGACGTCCTCGTGATCTCCGTTCCAAGGCCACCGATCGCGTCGGGATCTGTACTGTTCGCCGTATGGTTAAAGACGACGCTTCCGGTAGCGCCTCCGACCCCGGTCACAGGCCCAGCTTCAAAAATGGCACCGGCACCGGCGACCACTGCTATGTAACTTCCGCCGGCGAGGCCATCAGGGAAGGCAATCCTGCTCTGGGTCCCATCCCCAAGTCCGCCATCTTCAGGGTCGTTATCGTTCTCCTGAATCAGCTCTCCCGTATCGCTGGAGAAAATAGCAAGCTGAGTATCAAAATCTGAGCCAAAGGTGTCAAAGCTGAGGGGTGTCAACTCTGTCCCTATCACCCCCAAGTCAACACTCACCTCATCCGGGAACAGGGCAGGAAGCACTTCTATATCCATCGAGAATGTTGAGTCCTGCTCAATCGGGGTCGTATCGGAGCCGCTGTAGGATTCCACGACGAAATAGTAGGTTCCCGGTCGGAGGGTGACGGTTTCAGTAGCGGGATTGTCTCCGTCCATGAAAGCATACCAAATCCCTTCAGTTGCCACGTTTTTTCCTGGCACGAGATCAGGGTCGGTAGTGAGGCCCTCCAAAAGGAAGAAATCAGGGTCACCCTCCGCGTCATTGAGATTGGGAATAAAATTGATGACCGAGGGAGCGTCGAGGGTGAACTGATGAACCAGCTCATTGCCCCAACTCAAAGTCTCGTTGATATTGAACAGCACTAGAGCGTTTTCGGATCCTCTGATGTTGTCTGCATTGTTGTTTCCGCCAATGGTAATTTTCTCTTCCGGATTCAGCGGATCATCTGTGACAAACTCCGCTGTTGTGCCGGAAATGGTCGTGATACCTTCTGGAAGTGACCCAAGGTCGAGATCAACCTCGTAATCTGCGTGGGTTGGGAGCGTTGGCATAATCAGCGCCGCTAGGAGCGCAGCCGAAGTTCGGGGGGAAACATTCATGGTCGATACTTTTGGTGGAGCAGAATTGATCCCAACTTGGCCCCGCCCTACCAATCAAGCAAGGAGACTTTTATCCGTAGTGCTTAACTATATTGTTAACATGATATATTAAGGTAGCGGAAGATAGACGTCTACTTCCCAATATTGTGAACAGAATTGTGAATTTCTCGCACTACCTCTGCTCCTCCCACCCCTCTTGTTTTGCAGCGGATTGACATTCCCCAGGTAGGCATCAGGTCAGGAACCTCCAGAGTTACGACCCGGCCGTCATCACTCAGCGCCACCCCCGTTACCTGCCAGCGCCGTTGATTGTAATGCCGGGAACCATAATTTCTGGTCCGCTTGAGATCCCAGGCCTCAATCTCCCAATTTCCGGTCTTCTCCGTGGACTCCCGATCAAGAGGCTCACTGAATGACACCCGCACCTGGCGTGGGGCGGTTTCGAGACCGACGGGCGCATAGGCAGGTTTTCCAGTTGCCCGCACCCGGTAGAATCCTCCCGGCTGCTGCTGACTACCGGCCCACGCAAACATCCCGCACGCATACAATTGACCATCCCCAGAATGAAAACGCCCCCGCATTACACCGGTCGGTAATTTTTCAAACGGCAACTGGCACATCCCTCCCTGAACCTGGCCGTCGACTTTCTCATGAGGAACGACATAAATCTTACCATAACCATAGGAAAGGTTAAGAAGAGAGCCACGCAGAGACTTCCAGGCAGAGTCTTCTGGCACCCAGAGTAATTCTGCCGGTGAACGATCAAACTGATTTGTGATCCAGCACAGAGGTGGAGTCATGGCCGAGTCGGAGGAATCGGTGATCCCATGGTAGCCGAACATATTTCCGTAGAAATCTTCTTCTCCCTTTCCTTCAACCCAGTTAATCCGGTTCTTGGGGTTCCAGTGGCCTTCCTGATCGGTTACAATAAAGCTTCCGTCCGGGTTCAGGCAAACCCCGTTGGCTGCCCGGAACCCGGTTGCAAGGATATCCGTACGGCTACCGTCTTTCTTCACTCTGAGCAGGGTTCCATGGTGCGGCACCACCGCGGTAAGAGCATGGCGTGCCGACTTCGCATAGTAAAAATTACCCTCATCATCGGTCTGGAGGCCCATCGCGAATTCATGGAAATGCTCTGTAACCTGATGATCATTGTTGAAAACCTCAACGTAGTCCGTCTCTCGGTCTCCATTTTCATCGTGAAGAAGAGCGATCATGTCCCTGCACCCGACATAGATCTTTCCTTCCACTATTCGTAGGCCCAGCGGTTGAAAGAGCCCTGAGCAAATTCGCTGCCACTGGAGCACCCCTTCGCTTCGGTCGATACCATCAACGATCCAGACATCTCCGTTCCAGGTGCAAATCGCGGCACTCTTACCACCCGCGAAAAAATCGAATCCTGAGGTTCTCATCCACGACTGCCACGGATTCTCAGAGGGCGGAGGCGTTGGCAGCACGTCGATCGCAAAAGGGCCCTCCTCCTCACCCGGGACGATAGTAGTCACGAGCCGCCCGGGGAACCTCCGCTCCGGTTCAGGGTCAAATCGCTCAACGTCCCCCGGCTCCGCAGCTTCCACCGCAACATTCTCTCTTATAACGATCCGGTAAATCTTCGATTTCTCGTGCGGCGGAAAGGTATGCTCTGTCGCCGCATCGAGCTTCATTCGGAGAGATTGCTCTCCAGCGCCTACCCTCATAATTCTCACAAACGCCCCGGTTCCCGCATTCCACCGGGGTACTTCCTGAACCTCTCTTTGCCCCACCGTGTAGGACACGACGACGTCATTCCCTGCGTATCGCAGCCCACGAAACCTTACCCAATTTCCCGGCAGGGGCCCGTAAGGCTTGTTGTCCCGGCCGCTGATGCGCAGGTCCTTATAGTCTCCGGTTTCCGGGTTTGCCCACATCGGGAGATTGGGAAATACAAACTTCTTCTCCCCGGCAATACTCGTGTGGGTTCCATGGGAACCATCAAAAGCGATCCCCCGCCAATCGACAAACCGATCCCCCGTCCACGCAGCTGCCAGTCGCATGGTGTCGTGGTCATAGAGCATCCATGCCTTTCCCGCGGCCACACCACCCGGGCCCTTATCCACCCTGATCGTAATTCCCTTCTGGGCGATATTGCCCCCCTCGACCTGCATCGTCCATAACAGGGCATTACTGTAA
>JAQWTV010000165.1 GCA_029242545.1 Roseibacillus sp. | reverse complement strand
GCTTTCTTTGCCGCCTTCTTCGCGGGGTCTTTCTTTGCAGCCTTCTTCGCGGGGGCTTTCTTTGCAGCCTTCTTCGCGGGGGCTTTCTTTGCAGCCTTCTTCGCGGGGGCTTTCTTTGCAGCCTTCTTCGCGGGGGCTTTCTTTGCAGCCTTCTTTTTCGCGGCCATGAGATGATCTGTTTACGGAAATTGCGCTGTGAGGCCCGGCCTGAGGAACGAACTCCACAGCAAGGGCGGATTTGCCTACTGGCTTTCTACAAACGCTGCAAGAGGAAAGTGCCCCTCTTCTCCCTTGATATTCACAATCTCAAGACCGTCCCGCGCTTGAATTTGACCTCTGGCCTCCTAGGATTCCTCCGCCCTATGGATCTCCCCGCGGTTATTGAATCAGTTCTCATTGCCTCCGAAGACCCCCTGAGTTCCTCGGAAATCGCCCGTTTGATCCGAAATCGACTGTCGGAGCTCGAGGATGGACTCGCCGAAGGGGAAGAGCCCTGTGAGGCTGAGTCCGCTCTCGCTGCAACCTTCAAAGAACACTCAGAAGTCGACGAGGAGGCAGTAGTCGATGCCATTCACGCTCTCAACCGTAAATACGACCGGGGAAAACGCTCCTTCTCTATTGCAGAGAGGTCAAAGGGCTGGAAAATTTTTACCCGGCCTGAGTATGGAGGCTTCGTCCGCCAGCTCTTTCCCGGCTTAAAGCCCCGGCGCCTCAGCCCTCCCGCGATGGAAACCTTGGCCATCATAGCCTACCGCCAACCAGTAACCAAGGCCTCTATTGAGCATGTAAGGGGCGTCTCCTCTGACAGCATCCTGCAAAAGCTGCTTGATCGCGAACTCATCAAGATTGCGGGTCGAGCGGACTTACCAGGCCGCCCCCTGCTCTACGGCACTACGGATTTCTTCTTCGAGCATTTTGGCATCAAATCAATCGATGAACTTCCCAATTCGGAGGAACTCCGTGCTGTCGAACTGCCGGAGCCTCCACTCCCAGAAGAGCCGGCAGAAGGACCGGAAACAGGCGATCTCCCCGGAGGCCAAAAACAATTGACGCTCGCTGAGCCCTCTGAGGAAAACCTCTCCTCAGAAAAAGGAGAACTCGGCAGTTAGCTCTTTTCACGCTAGAGTTTCACCCCTATCCGCTCCAGCTACCACCTGTGTCTCTCGACGAAATCCGAAATCGGATCGATACGATCGATCAGCAACTGCTTGAACTTCTCTCGCAGCGAGCTGATCTCGTGCATGAGGTTGGCCTGATCAAAAAGCGCGACGGCCTCCAGATCTACGCGCCCGACAGGGAGGACGCACTTCTGAGGAAGCTGGTAGAAATGAATCAGGGAATTCTACCGGAAAAGTCTATCCGGGCAATTTACCGGGAAATCATGTCAGCGGCCCTAGCCCTAGAGGAAGACCTCAAAATAGCCTACCTTGGGCCAGAGGGCACATGGACTCATCAGGCCGCAATCAAGAAGTTCGGGCACTCGGTCAACTACAACTCACACTCAAGCTTTGCCGAGGTATTTGATGACGTTGCCCGCCGCCGAGCCGATTACGGTGTCGTCCCAATTGAGAACTCCACCGAGGGAGCGGTTTCCCATACACTCGATCTTTTCGTCGACTCTCCCCTAAGAATCTGCGCCCAGATTCTCCTTCGGATCGAAAACAATCTACTCGCTGCAATCCCGCGCGAGAAAATCAAGACGCTTTATTCTCACCCTCAGGTTTTTGGCCAATGTAAGAACTGGATCCTTCGCCAGCTGCCGGATGCTGAACTTGTGGAAGTTTCGTCGACAACTAAGGCGGCCCACCTTGCGAGAGAAAAAGCCTCGGAGGGAGCCGCGGCTCTAGGGGGCAGGCTGGCTGCAGAGCTTGCTGGCCTTGAGGTGATGGAGGAGTCGATTCAAGATCGCGCTACCAACACGACTCGTTTCCTCGTTATTGGGGAAAAAACGTGTCCACCCACAGGCAATGATCGCACCTCCATCCTCTTCTCCGTGAACGACCGGCCAGGCTCGCTTGTTGCCGCCCTGAAGGCATTTGATTCTTTTGAGATCAACATGTCCAAGATTGAGTCAAGGCCCTCAAAACAGAAAGACTGGGAATATATTTTCTATGTGGATCTCGCCGGGCACTGCGAAACCGAGCAGGTATCTTCCGCCCTCGCAGACCTTGAAAAACATTGCTCCCTTGTCAAACTGCTCGGCAGCTATCCTGATAGCGCCGAATAGCAGGACGAACTACTTGATCAATCCAGTAGTTCGCCGAGGAGGTCAGTCATACCCTCGGCTATCTCAGCTGTGTTGACCTCCATGCCAGCGGCCAGCAGGGCATGATCCGTCAGCTGCGCCGCAACCTTTGAAGCTAGATCCCTCTGATCCTCTTGTATCGCGGCCAGCTGCCGTATGAGCGGATGACGGGGATTGATCTCAAGCTTTGCCTTCATTTCAGGAGCCCCCTGCCCCATCGCTTCCATCATAGCCCGCATTTGTGCATTTGGAGCATCCTCAGGAAGCAGCGCTACCATGGGATGGTTGACAAGCCGCTTTCCCGCATCGACGCGTGCAACGCGGCTCTCAAGGACTGGGTTCAACCACGAGATCAGCCCTTCGGTTTCCTCATCACTTAACGATTCCTCACCCTCTTCTTCGGGCAAATCCTCCAGCTCAATGCCGGCCCGGTTGGCGGCCACTAGCTTCTTGCCCTTATATTCTCTGAGGCCCTCTAGGACATAGTCATCCACTGCTTCAGTAAAGAATGCCACTTCGAGGCCCCGGGCCCGAAATCCCTCGAAGTAAGGGCCCTTCTCCAGAACCGCACGGGCAGAACCTACAAGAAAGTAGATCTCCTCCTGCCCCTCCTTTATCCTGTCAAGGTAGCCATCTAGCGAGGTGACCTCTTCCGAATCTGTCATCGATGATTCGAATCGCAAGAGCCCTGCCAGCAATTCCTGATGCGCAGGAGAAGCTACAATCCCCTCCTTGAGAAAACGGCTAAAACGCTCGTAAAACTTCCGATACTCGGCGGGCGAATCTCCCGACTGTTTGACAAGAAACTTGAGAAATCGCTTCGTGATCACCTCATTGAGCTTCCGGACCAAAGCTGTATCCTGCATTGATTCCCGTGATATGTTCAGCGGAAGGTCCTCACTATCGACTACCCCCCTCAGGAAGCGTAGCCACTCCGGCAGCAACCCCTCCGGCTGCGAATCAATCAAGACCTTCCGGCAGTAGAGAGCAACTCCAGGGGGCTGCGCTCCAAGACCCATGCGCTCAGCGTTCTCCTCGGGAACAAACAGCAGAGCATTAATCGCAAGAGGAGCATCAGCCGAAAAGTGCATGGTGTAGCGAGGGTTGTCCATCGCATGGGCGGTAAACTGGTAGAACTCCTTGTATTGCTCTTCCGTAATTTCCTTTTTTGACCGGAGCCACAAAGCGTCAACGGTATTGACCCGTTCACCGTTGAGGTGCACGGGAAATCCAACAAAGTTTGAGTAGCGCTCAACGATTCCCCTGACTCTCTCAGTCTTTGCGAATTCCTCATGCTCCTCTTTGAGGTGCACCACGACTCGGGAACCCCGCTTCTGGCCCTCTACCTCATCAATGGTATAGCCACTGGCTCCATCGCTTTCCCAGCGCAGGTGCTCTCCTTCCTCCTGCCACGAGCGGGTAAACACCTCCACCCTCTCCGCAACCATGTAAGCACTGTAAAACCCTACACCAAACTGACCGATGACGTCCGGCTTGGCCCCATCCTTGCTTTTTTCAAGAAACGCCTTGGTCCCCGAGTGCGCAATCGTTCCAAGGTTCTCGGAAAGCTCATCGCGGGTCATCCCGATCCCGTAATCCGCAATCGTTATCGTCTTCGCAGTTTCATCCGTAGTAATATTTACTTCAATAGGAAGATCTCCCTCAAATACTTTATTTTCAGTCAGTTGGGTCATCCTCAGCTTTTCCAGAGCATCCGATGCATTGGAGATTAACTCCCTGATGAAAATCTCCCTGTCTGTATAGAGGGAATGGATAACGATATCCAGGAGTTGGCGAACTTCTGCGTGAAATTCTTTGGTTTCACTGTCCTTCTTACTCATGATAGAACTCTTGTTGGCAGCAACTAACCCGAGACGGCGTAGCTGTCAACAGGGGTGAAAAGCCCGCCCCAGCTAAAAACCTTCTCATTCCGAAATCATGCCCCGAGTCTGCGTCAACGTCCAAGGCAAGAATGCCCAACCCTACCGATTCGCCCTCGACAGGAAAGTTGTCCGCATGGGGCGCTCGACTGATAACGATATCGTAATCGATTGCCCATCCGTTTCATCCCACCACTGTGAAATGAAGCGCATCGAGGGAGGCTACATTCTTGAGGACAGGGATTCGACCAATGGGATTAAGCTGGAGGACGAAAGAATGGAGATCATCGACCTTGAAAATGGCCTCGATATCCTCGTTGGGGACGCGGCTCTCGATTTCGAGCTGACCGATAAGGAGAAGGACGCGCTATCAGACGAGGACCATGTCCCCAAACAGCGCGCACCGCTCCCAAAAAAGAAAGAAAGCAAAGAGGCGCGAAAACTACCCGTAGCATCTTCTACCCCCTCCGTTCGACCAGGAATTCCAGCGCCTCTGGCCAGCACCCAGACTGCCACAGGTTCAAATTTCGCGATCACAATTGGCCTTCTTTTCCTTGCGCTGATGGCCTTCTATTTCGGAATGGCCAGCAAGCACACCTCCACTTACAAAAGCAATGAATGGTCTTCCAAAGGATTATGGGGTGACATGTGGAGCAACGGAACCTCGCCAAAAAAGAAACCGGTAGTCTCTGAGTAACGGCAACTCGCTGAGCTCCTCCGCCTGCTCGTGAGGCCTTTCTAACCGATGCCTCAATATGGAGACTCCTTCAGCTGCCCCTCTCCTCGAACGCGGTATTGGTAGGAAGTTAACTCGCGGAGAGCCATCGGGCCCCTTGCGTGAATCTTTTCGGTCGAAATCCCAATTTCAGCTCCAAAGCCAAATTCTTCACCATCACTGAAGCGGGTGGAAAGATTGTGGAAGGTGCACGCTGAGTCCACTTCTCTAAGAAAGCATTCCGCACTCTCCCGGTCCTCTGTCACAATACAATCTGTGTGATGTGACCCATACCGGTTGATATGCTCGATTGCCTCCCCTCGAGACGCAACCACCCTGATGGAAAGAATCAGGTCCAGATACTCGGTTTGCCAGTCCGCCTCGCTTGCCTCCCTCACTGCTTTGCCCAGGATCCCTTCGACCAGTCGGCACCCCCTTAATTCAACGTTCTTGAGCGCAAGAGCATCTGCAAGCTGAGGGAGTAATTCCTCAGCTACTTCCTCGTGCACGAGGAGGGTCTCGAGGGCATTGCAGACACCCGGCTTTTGCGTCTTCGAATCTACCGTGATCAGGCGGGCCATCTCCAGATCTGCCCCCTCGTCAACAAATACATGACAGATGCCGTCGTAATGCTTGATGACCGGCATCCGCGCGAGGGACACCACCGTTTCGATCAAGCTCCTGCCACCCCGCGGAATAATCAAGTCGAGATAACGATCCATGGAGGCCATCTCTTGGACGCTTCCCCTGTCAGTGAAGGGCACCAGTTGAACAGAAAAAGAAGGCAGGCCCTCGGTCTCACCTCCAGTCTGCAATGCCTCACAAATCGCGCGATTTGAATGAATTGCCTCGGACCCTCCGCGCAGAATAGTGGCATTACCAGACTTCAGACAGAGAACCGCCGCATCACTGGTGACGTTAGGGCGACTCTCGAAAATGATTCCGATGACACCGATGGGTACCCGCACCTGCTGAATCTTGATCCCATTCGGCCGTTCCTTTTCATCAAGAATATCACCAACAGGGTCTGCCAGGCGAGCTACCTGCTCAACCCCGTCAGCCATGGCCTCTAGACGAGAATCATCCAGTCGCAGGCGATCCAACATAGCGCTGGTGAGTCCATTCCCGCGACCTGCCTCCAGATCCTTAGAGTTTTCGGCCAGAATTCCGGCGAACCGAGATCGCAATTCAGCCGCCATGGCCCTGAGAATGGCATTCTTCTGATCAGCTTCCAGATTAACAAGGGCACGCGCAGCGGCCCGGGCCTTTTTCCCCATCTCAAAAATCTCTTCGTGGATCGCTTCTGGACTCAGGTTTTCCGTTCCCCTCATAAGATATCCTATAAATTCAAAACTCTTAATCGCCAACCGGGAACCTCGTCGCAAGGCCGCTGCCTTCCAAAATTCCGGCAAGCCGATCCGGGCTGCGCCCATTTGCAATGACCGTCTCCACTCCTTGCCCAACCGCAAATTTCACTGCCCTCAACTTGGATTCCATTCCTCCAATCGCAAACCTCCCCTTCTCCTCCTTGGCGTAAGACATGACCTCACTAACCGAAGTAACTTCTTCCACGATTTCCCCTGAGTCTGGCGGATACAAGCCATCCACAGTTGTTAGCAGTATCAGCATCCGCGCGGAAACAAGGCCCGCGACACGAGCGGATAACATATCATTATCCCCAATACTTAATTCTTCTACTGCAACCGAATCGTTCTGATTGATCACGGGCACGATGCCCTGCTCACCAACGAGCCGCTCAAGAAGGTCGCCAACCCGGCATCGGCGATCTTCATTTTCAAGATCATCTGCAGTAAGAAGAAGTTGTGCCACGCTGAGATCAAAACTCCGAAAAAGATTTTCGTAGGCATGCATGAGCCGGGTTTGTCCTACTGCTGCCGCTGCTTGCCGCGTAGATACATCGTCTGGGTACTCCTTGAGTCCAAGCGCGGAAATCCCGGCTCCAACTGCTCCCGAGGAAACCAAAATCACACGCTTTCCCTGATCGGGAAGATCTGCCACCGCAGTTACGAGACGCGCGAGGGAGGCGCTATCCAATGTTCCATCCTGCCGGGTAAGAACTCCGGTGCCGACTTTGACGACAATGGTATCCGGTTCGCTCATTTCTCCCACAACCTGTTACATGCGCTCGGGAACTTCAATTCCGAGCAAACGAAGTCCCTGTCGAAGGACACGGGCAGTCAAGTCGCAGAGGGTTAGACGCGTATTCTTAACAGAACCCTCTGACTTCAAGACCGGGCACGACTGGAAAAACGAGTGATAGGCCCGGGCCAACTCAAGCAGATATCCCGCAAGAAGATTGGGGCGGAAACCCTCCAGCACGACGGGAACCATCTCGCCAAAGCGCACCAACATTCGCGCCAGATGCACCTCTCTATCGTCGCGAAGCTCAAGGTCATCCCTATCCGCAACATAATCCTCACCCAGCTTTGCGAAAATGGAACGGCACCGCACATAGCTGTATTGCAGATAGGGGGCAGTGTCTCCCTCCATGGAAACCATTTTATCGAGATCAAAAATATAATCGGAGGTTCGGTGGTGAGAGAGCTCCATGAACTTGATGGCACTGATTCCTATTAATTCAGCTAGGGCGTCACGCTCTTCCTCCTTCTCCAGTTGGGAACGCCCCTCCGAACTTTGCCTCGCAGCTTGGACCGCATCGTCAAGAAGGTCGCTCAGGAGAGGAAGATCCCCCGAGCGGGTCTTCAGCGGCTTACCATCCTTCCCAAGGATTGTTCCAAATGAAATATGTTCGAGATCCATTCTTCGTCCACGCCGCTCCGCAACCGAGAAGAGCTGCCTGAAATGGTCGCCCTGCCGATGGTCTACAACATACCACGCTGCATCAGCCCTCAACTCCTCCGACCGGTAATCAACTGTCGCGATATCAGTTGTGGCATAATTAAACGCCCCGTCACTCTTCCGAACGATCATGGGCTTATCCTCCCAATCCCCGTCTTTCTGAATCTTGAAAGGGTCAACTCCCGGATCTTCCGATCCTCCCGAGAAAACGCACACCGCTCCGTCACTCTCACGCGCTAACCCTTTCTCGAGCAGATCATCAACCACATCAGAGAGGCGCTCGTTGTAGGAGCTTTCTCCAAGCCAATGATCAAAGGACACTCCCAACCGATCGTAGATAACCTCGAGCCCCTCCCGTGAAAGGCTTACACACTCCCGCCAGATCTCCAGATTCTCCTCGTCCCCCTGCTGAAGGGCAACCAACTCCTGTCTACATTCTTCCCTTATCGCATCATCCTCACCACATTTATCGCTCGCAGCCCGATAAAGCCTCAGGAGCTCGTTGAGTGGATTGCCTTCAAGGGCCTCTCGGTCGAGAGAGCGCTTCCACGACCAGATTACCATTCCGAATTGAGTACCCCAGTCCCCGATATGATTATCACTGACAACATCATGCCCTACAAAACGCCCAATCCGGACAAGACTATCCCCAATGAACGTAGAGCGAAGGTGTCCAACGTGCATGGGCTTGGCCACGTTTGGCGCACTGAAATCAATAACGATCCGACGCGGGATCTCCACTTGCTCCACCCCGAGCCGCTCATCATCCAGTAGCTCGCTGAGACGCTCCGCATAAGCAGGAGAATTTACCCGGAAATTAAGAAAACCCGGGCCAGCTATTTCCACTTCTCCAATATCGTCAACTTCGATTGAAGCCTTGAGCGCCTCAGCTAGATCCCGAGGGCTGCGCTTTGCGCTCTTGGCAAGAACCATCGCGACATTTGATTGATAGTCTCCAAAACGCAAGTCTGCGGCGTGGCTCAGACTTACCCTCCCAGCATCTGCTTCATCAATACCGCAATCTATACATGCAGCTCTGAGCCGCTCTTGAAGAACCCTTAAAAGTGTCATCTGGATTTCGCTGTGTTCACTACCTGCCGGACCCGAGCTTTCCTGTAATGGCTAAAGACTATCATTTTAGTTGTCTGGACGGCGATCAGAATTCAGTCGAGTTCCAACTCGCACTTCTCCAGCCCCCTTAGCAAATCGATTCCAGTAGTTGCCATAGTCATTTTCTCCCTGACAGCATGCTGGGAGAACAGTCGCGCAATTGCAGAAAGAGTCTGCAGATGTGAATTGGGCTGGTTTTCCGGCACGACAAGAAGAACCACAAAATGAACCAGGGCATTGTCACAGGCGTTGAATTCAATCCCATTCCGCGATCTACCAAACAGAGCGACTGGAGCACTCAAGCTTTCCGAATAACAATGAGGAATTGCCACGCCATATCCTATTCCCGTGCTAACCCGCTCTTCCCGTGCGGCAAGAGCTTCCAAGACCGGGGCATGCGACAACTCAGCAAGGTCTCCTGTAGCAACAAGATGGCCAACCATCTCTGCAAGAACCTCATCAAGAGTCCCCGCGCCCATCTCCGGAAGGACGCGGCGCTCCGAAAGAAGCGAAACAATATTCATGAAAGCGAAGTGGTGAAATCCTTCTTGGGGGCCGGGTAACGCCAATGGACAAGGCACGCAAGGGTTTTCCTAGGGGAAACAGGATCCCACTTGACCTACGAGATGCCCGGAAGGACATTCTGCCGCATGCGCTTGTGCCGCTTCATAGCCATTATCATCGTGGGCCTCATCCTGAATTCCTGCGGAAGCCTGCGACCGAACTACGGCCCGCCAAACATGGGAGGTCCCCAGCCGGAAGAGCGCAAGGACGCCATCCGATCGGAGACTACAGGAGATTTTTTTATCGGGCGAAGGTATCATGTAAACCGAACGTGGTGGTGGGGCTACCTGCGCAAACCCGGAGAGTCATGGTCGAAGGCCAAGCTCACTGTCTTTAATCAGAGCCTCATGCGAGCCCCAGATAACCTTCCTCAGAATGGCCCCAGCGATGCCCGCTACTCGTATGACCACAATTATGAGTACCGCGTATGGGGACACTATACTGGAGAAACGGTATACGAACCTAACAGCAACCAGTTTCTTCCAGAATTCCGATTAAAGAACTATGAATTGTTAGAAACCAAACCTGGTTGGTTGTTTAACCCCAAGGATCACTACGATCCAGACAGACTCACATTACACCCCTGAGCAAATACCCCGCTCAGTATTTCCTCCATACTGCAGGGACAAAAAACACAAGGATAGCATACAGCTCCAATCGACCCATGATCATGAGAAGAGAGAGGAACACCTGTGTGGCGGGCTGGAATTGCCCATAGTTGTCGGTCGGTCCAACCTCACCGTAGCCTGGCCCGATATTCCCGAAGGTTGCCAGTACCGCAGAAACTGTGGTGCTGAAGTCGATCCCTTGCGCAGTCTCAATCACGGCCACTACCACCATCGCCCCTAAAGACATCAGACCGAAGAGCGCAACGAAAAGAACCGTCTGGGTGCGCGCAACATCGTCGATCTGATTTCCATTCACCTTCATCCCGATAATCTGGTTGGGACGAAACGCCTTCACCACCTCCTGCCAGGCCGCCCGCACAAGCAGGATCAGACGGCTGACCTTCAATCCTCCCGATGTTGATCCCGCGCACCCGCCAACAAGCATGAGGGCTAGGACGACAAAATAGGTCGCTACGGGCCATTGCTCATAGTTTACCGTCACATACCCCGTTGTTGAGGCGATTGATATGATGGTGAACACGGCACCTCGCAACGATTCTCCAGCACTCATTCCTCCTCCCAGCGACCCCACAGCCCAGACCACAATTATTCCAACCAGCACCAGCAGAAAATACCATCGAACCTCTTCAAGACGCCGCAGCTCCTTCCAGCGCCCTGACGCAATCACGACATAGATGAGAAAACTCGTACTACCAAGAATCATGAAGAGCTCTAACCAGATCTCAATCAGCAGTCCGTTCGCAAAATTTGAAAAGTGAGCGATGCTTTCGTTGTGGGGGCTGAAACCCCCGGTTGCCACTGTCGTAAAGGCATGCGCAACGGCATCGAACCAACCAAGCCCAAGCCCCTTCAATCCGAGAAGACAAACCGCGGTGAGGGCAAGATAGACTGCCAGGAAATTGAGAGCAGTGTCATGAATTCTCGCCGTGGTCGCCTGCTCCGATTGGAAAGAGGACTCATTCCTGAATAGAAACTTGGCCCCCCCGCTTCCAGAAAGCAGAGCAACGAAAAGCACAAGGATCCCTAATCCCCCGAGCCACTGCATGATAGAACGCCAGAGTAAAATCGCTCGGGGCCACTCTTCCAGATCGGATATCACGGTTGCCCCAGTCGTTGTGAATCCTGATACCGATTCGAAGAGAGCTGCTGCGGGAGACAGCTTCGGCTCTCCAATAACAAAGGGGATAGCTCCGAGGATCGCGCTGAAAACCCAACCCAGACCAACGATCAGAATTCCCTCTCGACGCGGAATTCTGTCCGATAGCTTACCTCCGGAAAAGATAAGAACAAGACCCAGCAGGAGGCTGACGCCTGCCGCAACGAGCAACGGCATGAGGCCTCGTCCATCTGCCTCATGAGGATCAAGATAGGCGAAGACCCCACAAACAAGCATGGCCACACTCTCCAACGTGAAGAGCACCCCAAGGACTCTCGCCATCACCCGAAAATTCATAATTTTTTACTAATGGGCGTCCTTAATACTTGCCGGCGCAATGACGAGAACTTGATGAGTGCATGCTCAAAAAATCTAGATAACGCTGCCCGTTGGCCCCCACTACTTGGCGGCAACATGGAAGGAAATTCCCAGAACTTGGTGGGCTTCATCTCGTCAAAATTCCAAGTATCCTGTCTCACTCCAAGAAGATCAATTCAGTGCAATAGCTTGAGCAATTTCTTGAGAGCCTTTTGTGAGACCATGGCGTAGATATGATCTCCGGCCTCTAGAACATCGTCAGGCCCGGGAACAATAGCTTTCCCATCCCGAATAAGCCCAACCAGCACTGATCCCGCCGGCCAGGGAATGTCGCGAACAGTTGCTCCAGATACCTTCGCCTTTCTTCCCACATCCGTTCCGATCAGCTTTCCAGCCATCAGCTTTCGCACGACGTAGTATTTCTCCTCTGTCAGGTGCCGCTCAATGTAGCGCCTCGTGGCCTCCCGGGGACTTACCGCCGCCACAACGCCGAACTGACGCCCCCCGGAGCTAATCGCGCGGGCGTAGTCAGCACGGTGAATAATCGTGAGGCACTTCTTGGCGCCAAGGTTATTTGCCTGCAGACAGGTCATCACATTATCCTCGTCACTCGAGCTGGCGGCTACAAAGAAGTCCGCTTCGCCAACCTGTTCCTCCTCAAGGGCAGCAAGCACAGTAGCATCCGCATTGATCACCGTAATTTTGCCAAGGCGCTCGGTAAGCTGCGTACAGATTTTCGCATCTTTTTCAAAGATACGGACTCTGCAGTGCTCCCAGCTCTGCAGCATCTGGGCCAGCGCAAACCCATACTCCCCGCCACCAAAGATCACAACCCGCATGGTCTCAGCCTTCTTGCCACCCTTCTGAAGAATCTCGGCAAGATCTCGAAGCCGCGTACTCTCCCCTGCGATGGTAACTTCATCTCCCTCCTCAATGACCGCCTCCCGATCCGGCACAAAGCCTTCTTCCTTCCGCGCAATCGCAGCCACTCTGGTTCTCGCGGGGAACTTAAGATCATTCAGGCTTTTGCCGGCGGCATCACTTCTCGCCCCAACTCTCACCTGCTGAACCTCAATCTTGCCACCAGCAAGCTCCTCTACCCACAGCGAGTCCGGATTCCGGATGAACTTTGCGAGATCAATCGCGGTTAGCCTCTCTGAACTGAATAAGTCATCGATCCCAAAGTGACTTGCCAGATCGAACATCGGAAGGTCCCTCTGCAACTCAGGGTGGATCCGGCACATCACAAGATTCACACCATGCGCCTTGGCGATTGAGGCGCTGACAAGGTTCACCGTATTCTTGCTGGTAAGCGCGAGGAAAAGATCGCACTTGGCAATGTTGGCCCGCCCCAAAGCTTCAACTGTTCCACCATCGGCACAAATTACTTTGGCGTCGATAACCCGCTCCATGTCCGCCACCAACTGCGGATCCGAGTCAATCACTGTGACGCTATAGGACTCACGGAGCTTCTCGCCCTGGGTCCCGAGAAGAGCAAGACCCTGCGAAAGCTCTATGGCCAAGTGCCGGCCAATCTCTCCGGCTCCGACGATAATAATGTTCATTTGAACAATCTTCTGGCGTGGGTGCATTTTCCCAACACCTTCGTCGCATGCGAGAAAAATCGATCCAAAAGGAATTGGTTCGCTAATTATAAGCATTTTACGAGGAAAGGTATTCTGCTGGAAGGCACCATAATTCCCCTTTTTAGACCGGGCGTGAGAGATCTGCCTCAGCTGGGAGTCTATCGGTCACAGTCGGTCTTGCCGTCCGAAGCGATGTGACCTATTCGTTATCTGTGCGGTAAATGTTGAACAAAAACCGCACCTATTTCAGTATTCCTAACGAATCTAAAGCCGCGCTTAACCAGTGATATCTTCCCTGCCCTTCCGCCTCCTCGTTACCTCCTCCCTGCTCCCCTTCCTCTCGCTCGCCGGCTACTCTCAGGAAGAAAAAGAAAAAGACCCTGTAGCGGCAGAGACACAGTCCAAGGCAGACCCCACACTTGAGCAGTATTTCGTCGCAAACGGAGCCTACAACCGGAAGCTTTACCCCGTTGCCATTCAGCAATACCAGGCGTTTCTCAAAGCTCAGCCGGAACATGCCAAGGCAGACCTTGCCAGACGCGGACTGGCCTTGAGCCATTACGCTTCAAAACAATATAAGGAAGCAAGCGCCCCTCTTGCCACCCTGCTAACCAAGAAGAACCTTGACCCTGCAATCAGCAGAGAGCGTCTCGTGATGATGCAGGGACAGTGCCTGCTGATTACGAACGAAAAGGAAAAATCCAAGGCCCTCTACATAACCGAAATTGCCAATCTCAAGACGCCCGCATATCTCAACGCCGCCCTCGCCACGATTTCCGATGTGAGCTTCAGTAGTGGGGCCTGGGACGAAGTAGTCAAATGGACCACCAAGCTTATTGCAGCAAAACCCAACAAAAGCCGAGCGGCCCGAGCTTACTACCAGCAGGGGTATTCGCAATACCAGCTGAAGACACCCCAGAAAGCGATCGAGTCCCTTGCCAAAATAGAAGCTCTGGATGCGGACCCAGTCTGGACCACACGAGGGCTCTACCTTTCAGGCGACTGCCACAACCAGCTGAAAAATTCCGAGGAGGCAATGCAGGCCTTTGAGAAAGCCCTTCCAGGTCTTAAGGGAAAAGACGCCATCGAATGTCGCTATCGTCTCGGCCTCACGAGGTTCGTCCTCAAACAATACGAGAAGTCCGCAGAGGATCTTGCCGCCTATCTCGCCGCCGCGGGTGAAGGCCAGCATTCTGCCGAGGCTAAACTCTACCTTGCCCGTACTCATTTAGAGCGAGGCGAGCTTAAGGCAGCCGGCGAACAACTTGCCTCTCTCGCATCGGAGGAAGGCAAGGTAGCTGCTCGGAGTGCTCTGTGGCATGCAAGAGTCTACACCCGCGGAGATCCCGCCGACTACGACCGCGCATCTACAATCCTTGCTACCGCAACCAAGGAGCATGGTGAATCCTCTATCATTAACGACCTCAGATTCGATTTTGCCAATGCCCTGATGGCCCGCAGCAAGCCTGATTGGGAGGAGGCGCTTGCCTCGCTTATCCTGCTAAGTTCCGAGGAGAGCTTTGGTCAGCAAGGCGAGGTCCTGAGCCAGATTTCGGTCTGCCAGCAAAAGCTCGGGAAATACGAGGATAGCCTTGCCTCAAACAACAAATTCCTTGCCGAACACTTGGAACATCGACTGATTGCGGAAGCTCGCTTCATAAAGGCAGAGAATCTTTTCCTCCTTGGCAGACTTGATGAAGCGTCCAAGAGCTACGCGGAGTTTCTTGCCGCTCACGCTGAACATCCCAACCAACTTGCAGCCAGTTTCCGGCAGGCACAAATTCACCACGCCTCCGGACGCTGGGCTGAGTGTCTCGCAACTTCAGCAGCCATTGTTGCTGCCAACCCGAAAGGAACCCTATACTCTCAGCTGCCGTTCATGATCGGAGATTCTCTTTTCCGACAAGAAAAATGGGAAGAGGCCGTGGAGCCGCTCTCGGAGTTCCTCTCTACCAGGATAACGCAGACTGATGACGGAGCCTCGGCAACTCCGGGCCCCAACGTTGATACCGCCATAATCCAACTCGCGGTCTGTCACGACCGAGGGGGCCGGAAGGACAAAGCCCTCGCGCAACTGGACGTTGTCATCAACAAATACCCCGGTCAGACGGGCCAGTTACCACTGGCTC
Organism: Roseibacillus sp.; assembly: GCA_029242545.1. GTDB lineage: Bacteria > Verrucomicrobiota > Verrucomicrobiia > Verrucomicrobiales > Akkermansiaceae > Roseibacillus_B. The sequence goes on along the minus strand of JAQWTV010000165.1, from coordinate 7,404 downwards.
TCGCAGAACAGGGACGGCTTGCCTACGAAAACGAAAATCTACCTCTAGCGCGTACGGCCCTCGAAAAATTCCGGGAACTAGACGCCTCTAAAGATGAGCTCTTTAGTAAATCGGCCGGGAAGCAGCGTCCACGGGTGGATTACTACCTTGGTTGGGTCGATGCCCTTGAAGGTAAGCACGCCGCCGCTGCGTCCAGTTTCAAGGCCGTGGTCGACACTCAGTCCGACCATCCTCTCGCACCCGATGCTGCTCTGCAGCATGGGATCGCTCTCTTCAATGCGGGAAGCCTCGAGGAATCCTCCAAACAATTCCAAGCAGTTCTGACGGGCTACGATAAGCACCCAAAGATTGCCCGGGTTATTTATCACCTCGGGCTCTCACTCGCACGCCAGAAGCTTTTCACCGAGGCCGCAAAGCAATTTCAGCGAATCAGCGAGGAATTCGGCACATCTGATTTCGCAGATCATGCCCTTTACGAGTGGGCCTGGTGTGAGAGAGGTAGTAAGCGGCAGGAGGAAGCTGTGAAACTTTACGAGGCGCTGCTGAAGGATCACTCCGACAGCACCCTTGCCCCAAAAGTCCAAGGTGAACTCGCCGAGCTCAATCTGGATAAAAGTGCCCAGGACAAGATCATTACCGACCTCTCTGCCACGCTCGAAAAAGTCAAGGAGGCCTCCCTCCGCGAGGAACTGCGTTACCAACTTGCCAGTGCTCATTTCAAAAAGGGTGATTACTCCTCTGCAGCCGAACAATTTGACTCCCTGCTCGAGGATTATCCTGAGTCCCGTTTTCTTGCATCGATGCACTTTCAGGCTGGCGAATCGCAACTTCAGCTAGAGGAGATCGAAAAAGCTCAGGGGCATTTCACGGAGGCCGCTGGGATCGAGGGGAGCCCACAATCTCTAGTTGAATCGATAACGATGCGCCTTGCTGAGACGCAGGCACTCACCGGCCAGCACAGTGAAGCGGCTGCGTCCTACCAGACCTTCCTTGAAAAATTCCCTGATAGCCGCTGGACCAGGAATGCCCAATTTGGGTTCGCCTTCGCCACTGAGAACGGCGGGGGAGCTGCCGCTGCCCTCTTGGAGTATGCCAAGATTCTGGAAGAACCTAAAACGGACCTCTGGACAGTGCGGAGCAGGTTCCAGACAGGATCCTGTCAAGTCACCCTGAAGAAAAGTGATCAAGCTGTGATCGAATTCGTCAAAGTTGAGATCAGTTACCCGCAGTATCCCAAGTGGCAAGCGCAGGCCGTGGTAGAAATTGGTAAGATCCTTCTCGGACAAGAAAAACCGGAACAGGCAAAGGAGCGCTTTGAAGAGGTTCTTTCCCGCTTCGCCAAGGAAAAAGCTGCAACGGCTGCCAAGGACCTCCTGGAGTCCATGAAAGTATCGGACGCCAACTGAGAGGCCAACTACCTGCCGCGACGAACCAGATGCCGAGCGACTTGCCGCCCGAACCCAGCACCAAGCACACGCTTGCCGGGAAATTCGCGCGCGCATGCCAGAAAGTTACGCGGACTACGGCAGCTCTAGTTTCCCGATTCCGGAAAACCAGCCCTTCTCATTCGCCTCAAACGAGCTCTGCGGAGAACCTCGGAACCAATGAGAAAGCCTCCTCTTTCAACACCGGCTTGGAAACGCCGGTCTACATTCTCCCACCAAGAGAGAATCCTACCATGTCTAAAGGCGAGATCCTCCAAGCGGAAATCGTGCCAGACACCCCCCCCCCGGTGGCCGAACCTCCGGTGGCCGAACCTCCGGTAGCCGAACCTCCGGTAGCCGAACCTCTGGTTGCTGAACCTCCGATGGCCGAGCCTCCGGTAACCGAGCCTCTGGTGGCCGAACCTCCGGTGGCTGAACCTCCGGTAGCTGAACCTCCGGTGGCCGAGCAGCCAGTCGCTGAAGCCCTCGTCCCCGATTTCCCAGAAGGCGAGTCATCCCCCCACCCTGCTCTTGCCGCCCCGGCAGCAGAAACACCCAGCCACTCGGTATATGGCCATTTACCTCTCGCCGCTCGGACAGGGTTCACTGGAAAAAACATAGGCCTTCTCCGGAATCGCATCCGGGCCTTCCTAACCCAAGGAGGAAAAAGCAGGCTGACCCGCTGGGCGGCCCCAGCAGCGTTTCTTCTTATTGGGATTTGCATCGGTATTTCACTCCTCGGGGACCTCCGAAAAACGACATGGACCTATTACACTGATGACGAGGGAGTCGAAGCAGAGGTGAACGACAACAAAACTCGCTTCGTTCTTTGGCAGGACCCAGAACTTCATCTCTTTGACGAGCCCAAGGCTGAGGCTCAGGCGAAAAAAGACGAAGAGCATCCTGCTCCTCAATCGCCCAACCAGCCCTCCGAACGCCTGGAGGCTGCATTTTCACCAGACGGCACCACCATGGTTCTGGTTCGGTCTGGTGCCGACTCTGGATCTGATATGTATCTTTCTAGCTGGAGCGGAAGGGCCTGGAGTCAGCCCGTTCCCCTCGAAGCTCTGAACACCACCTTCAATGAGCGCGGGCCCGCTTACTCCCGGGACGGGCGCTACTTATTCTTCAGCTCGGACCGCGACGGTGGAAGTGGAGGCTATGACATCTATGTTGCCTCTATTACCGCGGAGGAGTGGAGCGCCCGAAACCTCGGCCCCGGAATCAACACCACTGGAGACGAGAGTGGACCGGCCGTATCCTCAGACGACACCTCCCTCTATTTCTCCTCCAATCGCAAGGGAACTCGCGAAGAGGATATCTTTATTTCCAAGCGAGTTTCATCCGACTCTGAGCCCGACCAAACTCCGAGGTTTCTCGAAGCCAATCCAGTCGATTACCTCAACTCAAAAGACCACGACATCCAAGCCGCGCTCACTCGAAGAGGAGAGCACGTCTTCCTCGCCTCGGACCGAGGTGGCGGTGATGGCGCGGGGTATGAAGTTTTTCTAAGCCGGGTCGTTCAGGGGGAATCCCTTAAACCAGAAAAGGTCGATCTCTACATCAGGGACGGAAACGTCACCGACCCAACGGTGAGAATGGATGGATTCGACCTTCTTTTCAGTGCCGACCACGAAAAATCCCCCGATGCGCAAGACGATACATATCGACTTTACCGCTCCACGACCCGTGAGGTCATCGCTTACACCGATCTCTCCCGGTGGGAACAGTTCAAGGAACTTCTTGGCAATATCAGCTGGTGGATCTTCCTCGCTCTTCTGGCTCTCATCGCCCTGATCTACCTCCTTGAGAGCTGGCGTGACATCACCAGTCTTTTCCACAAGTGCCTCGCAGGATCAGCTGCTGCACACCTTTTCCTTCTGATTCTCTTTGCTCTCCTCGTGATTGCAAAAGAGATCGAGCAACAGAGCGACCCTCCCTCTGAGGTCCTCATCAGTATCGATGCGATGAGTGAGGAGGAGCTCGCTCTCGAGAGCGTTCCGGAGGAAACAGAAATCGCGCTGCCTGACCTTGCACAGGAAGCCGAAAAAGCTGCTGCTGACTTCGACATCCCGGAGCTTCAGCCTCAGGAAGACGCCCAAGCGGTCCCAATCGATGCGGAGTTCCAGCAGGAGGCCATGGAGGTCGCCGTGAAATCCTCTGCAGCAGATGCTACCGATGAAGTTGCCGAGCCTGCGGAGCCCTCTGAGCTTCTGAGTGAATTATCCGAGAGCGAGCTCCCGGAACCCGATCAACCTCTTCTGGAGGAACTCGCCCTCGCCGAGGCACCCGCGGAACAAAACCCGGTCGATTCTGAATTTTCTCCCGCGGAAACTGCTCCAGCAAGTGAGCAGAGTGAGGCAGAAACCGTTGTCGATACTGCAGTTGCCGATGTGGCCGAAATCGAGCCTTCCGAAACGGTCACTGACAGCCCTTCTCCCGCCCCACTTGCTGAAGTCTCCCCGGCGCAGGCAGAATCCGATCAACCCGAAACTCCCGAGTCTCTGGACTCCTCTCTTCTCTCTGAGCTCCCGGAGATTTCACCCCTCCCGACCGAGGCGGTCGAACTCGAGGAGAACAATCCGACCGAGAATGCCGAAGTGGTCAACCCAACAGAGGAGACCTTCAATCCCTCTGAAGCTCTCGTCGCCGCAGAAAGCAACGACTCTCCAGCCGATGCACCCTCGGATATCCCGGCCGAGAGCCAGGCCGAGGTGGCCGAGGTCACCGAGATTGCCACTGAGGCGCCCGCTCTGACAAGCAACCCCGCCTCCCCCGTAGCTGAGGCCAACAGCCAGAGCGAGGAGACTGAAGCGCTGGCCGATTCCTCTCTCAGCCAGGAACTTCCCGATTCCTCGCCGATCGACACCGGGCCTCTCGAACTCGAGGAGGGAACCCCGCTCGATAATAGCAATCCCTCGGAAACCGCAGAAGAAACCTTCACGCCCGATGAAGCCCTTGCGACAAATCCCAGCTCCCAAGCCGAGGGAGAACCCGTCTCGGACGCCGCCGTGGCGGATCAAGCCGAGATCGCCGAATTTGACAGCGGAGCACTATCTCAGGAGACAGCGCTTGAGGTCACTTCCACCATAGGAGCTACCGAAGCAGAGGAGTCCCTCCCTGATACCCCAGAAGCCTCGAGCCTCGACAACACTCTTCCAGAAACTGACTTCCTTGATCCGGGAGCGCCACAGCTTGAGGAGGCCAACCCGGAATCCGCAGCTGAGCCTGTCAATCCGGGCGAGGAAACATTCGCTCCTGATAGTGCAGCTACCGCCAGCGCGATCAATCCAGCAAATACTGCCCCGATGACAGATTCAGCAATTTCTGAGGACTCGCAGGCTGCTGAAGTGTCCGGGGGAAGTCTTACTGAGACCGAGATTGTCTCTGACCCCTCCTCTACAGTTGGCGAGGCTCAGTCCGAGGAAGTTCCCCAGTCGCAACTGGAATCCGGCCTCACCAGCAATCTCCCGGAAACGGATCTCCTTGATCCCGGCGCACCCAATCTGGATGAAGGCGAGACCGCCGATGCAGGCACCCCGGGTGATGAAAGCTTCAAGCCAGAAACCTCTTCAGCTCTCGCTTCCCGCCAGGGCGTGGAAGCGAACGACGATGCCGCAGAAGCCTCGGAGGCCGATGCCTCCGAGATCAGCAAGGGTGAGTTGACCTCCAACCAAGCCGAGCAAGGTGCTGCCGCCGCCGCAGGCGAAGCCCAGTCCGAAGAAGCGCCGCAATCACAGCTCGATTCCGGCCTTGCCAGCAATCTACCGGACACCGATCTACTTGATACCGGGGCTCCTACCTTGGATGAAGGCAAGACCGCCGCTGCCGGCAATCCCGGTGACGAGAGCTTCAAACCCGAAGCCTCATCGACTCTCGCCTCCCGCCAGGGAGTGGAAGCCAGCGGCGATGCGGCAGAGGTCTCGGAAGCTGATGCCTCCGAGATCAGCGAGGGCCAGTTGACCTCTAACCAAGCCGAGCAAGGATCTGCTACTGCAGCAGGAGAGGCACAGACCGAGGAGTCTCTCCCTGCTGAACCTTCCGCCCTGGCCGGCAATCTCCCGGAAACCTCTCCCCTTGACCCCGGCGCCCCTGCTCTCGAGGAAGGGCCCCGTGCCACTGCGGAAGCTGGGAATGGTGACTTCAAGCCTGAAAGTGGATCCATGGCGGCCAAACAGGGAGCAGAAGCCGAAGGAGACGTGGCCGAATCGTCCCAGGCGGACTCCTCCGAAGTAGGCAAGGGAGAGCTTGCCTCCGCGGAACCCGGCAACGACTCCGCCGGAGCGGTAGGCGAGGCCCAGTCTGCGGAGGGACTTCCCACCGACGCCGTGAATCTTGAAGGGAATCTCCCGGAGACCGCCCTGGTCGATCCCGGGGCTCCCGCTCTTGAGGAGGGACCCCAGGCTGCCGCCCAGGGAAATGCTGATGCCCCGTTCACACCCAACAGCGGCGGGATGGCCTCTACCAAGGCTCCCGATTCCGGGAGCGATGGAGGATCGGCTGCCACCAGCGAGATAGAGGCTGAGTCCATCGCCTCGAATGGTCAGACCGAGAACGATGCCGACCTGACCAACCCACAAGAAGGGCTCGAAGCAGGGAGTTCCGAGGCCGTCACCGATCCCGGGGCCTTGGGCCCTGTCAGTCTTGAACCTACCCTCACAGGATCACTTCTCCCGGGTGAACTCGAGGCCCCGGCTGACCTCGGCACCAGCGATTTCATCAAGAAGCAACGGGGCCGCCCCTCCATGGACGTCATTCAGCAGTTGGGCGGATCCGACGGAACCGAGAAGGCCATCCGCGCCTCTCTGCGCTGGCTGGCGCAGAACCAGGAGGAAGACGGCCGCTGGGATTCACGCAAACATGGAGCCAAGGGTAGATTCGATACCGGAAATGCCGGACTGGCTCTTCTTTGCTTCTACGGATGGGGTGCCCGCCATGACCGAGACGGAGAATACCGCGATCATGTACAGAAGGCCCTCGATTATCTCCTGAGGATCCAGAAAGAAGACGGAGATTTGAGCGGGAGAGGCAAGATGTATTGTCACTCCATCGCGTCCATCGCTCTCTGCGAGGCCTATGGCATCAGCAAAGACAAACGCCTGCGTGAACCTGCAGAACGGTCAATCGCCTACACGCTGGCAGCCCAGAGCAAGAGCAAGGGAGGATGGCGCTACAACCCCGGTGAGGATTCAGACACGTCGATCACCGGCTGGCAGTATATGGCTCTCCACAGCGCTCGCCTCGCTGGACTGGAGGTTCCTGAAGAACACTTTGAAAGAGCCCGCAAGTGGCTCGACTCCGCTGGAGGAGGAAAACACGGTGGACTCTACGGATATCAGGGACCGGGCACCAAGTGGCCAGCGATGATTGCCACAGGAATGTTCTGTCGCCAACTGGACCTCGTTGCCCCCACCGCGCCGATGCAGATGGAGAGCGCGCAACAACTCAAGATGACGCCCATGAAGACCCAGCGGCCCGACTACTACTACATCTATTACGCCACCCTCGCGCTCTACCAGCACCAGGGCCCGATTTGGCGTGACTGGAATGTAAGCCTAAAGGACGTCCTTCCAAACTTGCAGGAAAAGACGGGTTCTCAGGAAGGCAGTTGGGACCCCAGCCGGGGACTCGCAGGAACCGGTGGACGGGTGACCTCCACCGCTCTCGCCACCCTCAGCCTCGAAGTCTACTACCGTATTCTTCCCATTTATGGCTTTCGCGGAGAAGAGAACGCCGCTCCTGATCTCAAAGTCCGGGAAGAGGACGGAGAGTAGCATCCATGGCTCAGACCGTGATCTCAGGCCTTTGAATCACAACAAAACTCTCCCGGCGACCTTCGGTGGCAGCCTATCTTTCCAATTTGATCAGCGTCTTTCTGAAAAGCAGCCCACCTCACTCTCTTTCTCCGCCACATTGACTTCCATTCTTCACCCCCTACCCTCGGGGCGGAGAGTGTCGCTTGGCTGGTGCTGGCCGCGGT
>JAQWTV010000030.1 GCA_029242545.1 Roseibacillus sp. | reverse complement strand
TGGCGCATCCACGTGTAGGTAGAAGCCTCTCCCCGGGTTCATCTTTCCACCAATTAGAATTGCCCGAAGGGCAAATACAGCTAACGATTTAACCATGAAAAAGCAGAGTGTACAGAGAATCACCGTTATCCTCGGGGCCCTTGGGACCCTCGGATTCAGTGGGTGTGGTGATAGCGTGAATAATATTTCGGCTGTTGCTGAAGGCGCAAAGAAGGTTGCCATCAAGGTTGCGCCGGGCAGTGCTTCTCCTGCCTCAGCGGCTGGTTATGAGGCGGTTGCAAGGGCAACGGGATTTGCCAGATACATGCCTGCAACGACCCATGCCTACATGGGAATTTATGACGGGAAGGGTTTTGTGGACGAAATCCGGAAATCCGCGCTCCTCAAAATGGCAGAGGATCAGCTTGGGGGTGGGCTCATCCCGGAAAATCCTGATTTTGAACTGAATCTTGAGGAAAACCCCCAACTGCAGATGGCAGCTGCGTTACTCGGGGAGGAGATTTTTGTGGGGGTCGGTAATGGAGCCCCGGGGCAGGTAGCAAACATGGTTGCCTTCAACGAGTTCTACAGCCGCCAGTCGGTCAAGATGGCAATGAAGACCTTGGAGGCTACTCTGGCTGGGGAAGAAGAGTTTGGAGGAATGGAGGCCCTAGCACCACTTCTCAGTGGTTTACTCAGTGATCCCAAGGGTGGAATCGGTATTGTTGAGAAAGCCCAGATGCCGCCACTTACCTTCGGATTCAAGGTCAGCGATGAGAATCTGCGCGGACAATTGTATGAGATGGCAGCTCAGGGTATTGGGGCAATGCTTGAGGGCATTGGGCCAGATGGTGAGGGTTTTGCTGAAGCGGTGAATGTGGATCGCGGAGGATCAAAATTCACGGGGATCAAGATTAAGGGGGAAGAGCTGGTGGCCTCGATGCCTCCGGACATGAAGGAAGGGATGGCACAGTTCATGGATGCAGCCACCGTGACGAGGCTGATGAAAATGCTGGAGTCCAAGAATCTGGTTGTCGCGATTGGGGTCCACGAAAGTTACCTTGTTGCATTCATGGGCTCGAGCGCTGACGACCTTCAGATTGCCGCAAGCCCTGCGGAGTCTTTGCTCTCCCGCCCGGAAGCGGGTTTCATGAAGTCGTTTACCGGCAAAAGGCTGGTGAGTCTTGTCACGATGTCGGAGGAGCTGCAGGAGAGTTCCAAGGGAGCTTCAATCTTCGGAGGTCTTGCGGCGGGCGTAAAAGAAGGCTTGGCAGCAACTGATACATTCGGGGACTCGCAGGACCTCGAAGTCCTTCTGGGGCTGATTACGGAGCAGGAGCGCGCAATTTTGGACCTGCACAGGCATACGCCGGGGGGGAGCGTGACCTTTCTGGAAGACGGTCTCAAGATTGAGATCTTTGGTGGTGCGGAGCAGCCCAGTCTGAACTTGGACACTGCCCGGACCTACTCGGAACTCGGAGCGCAGGACGATGTGCTTCTTTTTGCCAACTGGGTCAATGATTCTGCCTATCAGGACAAGGTTCTCGAATATCTCGAAACCCTGGGAGAGACGGTGTATCTGGTTGCGAAGCAGGCCTCATCTATGGAGTTGCCTGAGGGAGTTGTTCCTTTCGATATGACAGAAGCTGAGGGGATTCTTGGCATGTTCGATGAGCAGATCCTTCCTCACTTTCTGGAGTTGTGGACTGGTGTCCGCGATGATTTGGTCGCGGGTCTCGGGGATGAGCGTGCCGTGATCATCGATCTAAAGGGGGCGCTGCCCACCGTGCCTGGGCTTCCTCAGCTTCTTGCCGATGAGGGTAAGGCTCCGCGCATAGCGGTGCTCGCTCCGGCGCGAGATAAGGAGCGCCTCCAGAGTTCCTGGAAGAATACGGAAAAGGCGATCAATGGGATTATCAAGATCGTGGGGGACATGACCGGAGAAAATATTCCCATGCAGAGGCCAATGAGCAGCGAGAAGAATGACCTGAAGACATGGTTTTTCCCGTTCCCATTCCAGACCGATGATTTCGTCCTGAATATCTCAGCCGACGAGAAAAATGTGTTTGCCTCAACCTCAAAGTCCTACGTGCAAAGTCTCGCTGCAACTCTGGAAAAAGTGAAAGCTGAGCCTGGTAAGAAAGGTGCCTACTTCCATCTGGATCTAACCGTTCTTAACGATTATCTTGGGGATTGGATCAAGTTGCTCGAAGAGGAGCAGGGAGCGATCTTCGGGGAGGGGTCGCCCGATGCGGAAGATCTGATGCAAATGCTACCAATCGCCAAGCAGGTTGTATCGGCTCTCAGCGAGCTTAAGGGGATCAGTAGTCATACCCGGAATGAGGGTGGCGCCCTGAGGACCTCTGTTCATTTCAGGACAGGCAACTAGGAAGTTATCGCTGAGAGTTCTGCCAGAACAGCCGCTCAATCCTTCGGGATGAGGGTTGTGTCGATTGGCTGGTCCGAGCTACCTGAGCTGATTTCCGCTGGTAAAGGGTATGCCTAGAGGATTAAAGTGTCCCTATGGCTAGAATGATTGTGCCCCAGGAGGACGAGCAAGAGCTCGGTGTGGCACAGTCTCAGAACGTCGAGCTACAGCTGTCGCGCCAGCGGCAACGCGACACGGTTCAGTCGCTGGTCAGCTCCATTATTCTTATCGGTCTACTCGTAGTGCTGCTGGCGCTCATTACGATTCTTTCGCTTCGTACGGAATCTCCAACAATCGTCACATATCAAGCTCCAATGCCCGAGGAGGAGCGTGTCGAGCGCCCCGAGGTCAACCAGAGGGCAAGGCCGAATCCACCAGGTCAGAAATCATCCCGGGCAAAGGTGATTGCCTCTCAGGCAGTCTCGCCCATATCTGTTCCGATTCCTGATAACCCAGTGCCCGAAGGGCCCTTTGGCATGTCAGATGAAATCGGGGAAGGCTGGGGAGACAACGAAGGAGACGGTACGGGGGGAGGAGGAGCATCCTTCTTCGGTAGTTACAGAAAGGGTAAGCGGGTAGCCTATGTTGTCGACTTCTCTGGCTCAATGGGATCAACCGCAGAAGGTGGAGGCACCTTTGCCCAGGCGCTGAAGAAGGAGTTAACGGCCTCAATCAGCAACCTGTCCTCTGGGATGTATTTTACCGTGATCTTCTTTTCCTCCCGCGCATGGAATCTAAAGACAGAAGGTGATGATTATGTAGGTAACGGGTGGCACGGTCTGGGAGAGCCACCGCATACCGGATGGTATCCGGCCAATGAGGGAGTCAAAAAGGAAGTAATCACCAAGATCAATAGAATGCCGGTGGCAGGAGGAACGATGTGGTATCCTGGCCTCAAGATGGCCATGACTATGACGCCAACGCCAAGCATCGTATTTCTTCTGTCGGATGGAGAGCCTCGTGATGGAGATGATATTTCCTTTAATATGAAACAGCTTAATCCGGGCGGCACGCCAATCGATACCATCGCCTTTGAAGTGCCGGGATCGCCTGCCGGGCGTCTCATGGAAATCGCCAAGGACACGGGTGGAAAGTTTGTCATGGTCCACAAGGGTGAGCGCAAGACGGGAAGAGCCGCGGAGGCTCTCACGGATCCTAAATACGACTGAAACTTGTGCCGTCTCGATCCGGCGAGTCCTAGGACTCAAGGCTGCGCAGAATGGCCTCTGCGAGAGGAATGTCTCCCGGAACAGTGACTTTTGGGTTGGGTCGCTGATTTTCCACAAGTTTCGTGGCGTTTCCGATAGTTTCCACAGCCGACACCTCGTCCGTCACCTGGATCTCGCGCTCCTGTATCAGGGTGTAAGCTTCGGAGAGGACCTCTAAGGAGAAGGCCTGAGGGGTCTCCATGATCCATAGGTTCTCTCGGGATAGAGACTCGCTGGTGACCCGCTGGTCATCAGTTCTTTTCAGCGTTTCAGTCATACGGCGAGCCAGCGCAGCTGCTCCCTTAACGCGGGCTGTTCGTACGACGGCATCAATTTGGCTGGATAATACCAGAGGGCGTGCACCGTCATGAACGGCAACATAATCGGGTTTAGAGGGAAGAGCTTCCATGCCACGGATGACGGAGAGGTAGCGCTCCTGTCCTCCGTCGGTTCTGAGGACGGGCTTTTCAGATCCCAGATCGAGTTGCGCGAAGCGCTCATTACTCGTGACCACTACGATAGTTTCGATCTCTTCAGCGTCCAGAAAGGCATCGAGGCTCCATTGAAGCACTGGCCGCCCATTCAGGGGCGACAGCATTTTATCAAAGCCCATCCGCTGGCTTCTGCCAGCCGCGACTATAATTGCGGCGCAGCTCATTTGTTAGGACAGCGCATGGATTGGGGTCAGGGAAGGAGTGTTGAGTATGAGGCAGGACTTATCCTAAGCGAGTTGTTTCATTACTGCTTGGGAAAGGATCTTGCCGTCTGCACGTCCAGCTGTCTTTTCCTGCAGGATCTTCATGACCTTTCCCATGTCTGACCTTGCAGAGGCGTTACACTCCGCAATTGCGGAGTTGACGAGTTCATCAATTTCTTCGAGCGAGAGAGGGGAGGGAAGATAGTGCTCAAGAAGACCAATTTCAGATTCCTCCTTCTGCGCCAGTTCCAAACGGCCTGCCTTATTAAACTGGTCCATGGATTCCCTGCGCTGTTTGATCTGTTTTCTAATAATACCCACAATTTCTCCCTCATCGAGGATCGCATCAGCGCCTCCTTTCTCAATAGCGGCATTCTTGATCGCACTCTTAACTGCGCGGAGGGTATTGAGAGCCATGCTGTCCTTGGCTCGCATGGCATTTTTCAGGTCTTCTGTGAGTCGGTTTGCAGTATCAGCCATGGAGGGGAAGTAGAATTTTCAAGCGGTACGTTGCAAGGTTCAAGTTTAGCAGGAAGTCATGTCCCCGGTCGGAATACTTATAAGGAAACTTGAAACTTGAAAGCTGGGGAAAGAGGAGTCTTCTTCATTTTGTGCGTGCAGGAAGTGTCTACCTCGCCTTAATCGGATTATCTCTATGCATGGCCGGAGTGGTATTTGTTGCGCTCATGTGGCGAAGCTTCGATCGGGCGTCTGACCAGAGGTCTTGGATGGAGGTGCAGGCCACAATTCTAGAGTCCAGAGTCGCTCAGCGTCAGATTGGATCAGAAGTTGAGGTGGAATATGGGTTTTCCGTGGTCTACGGCTATTCGTATGATGCGGTCCCCTTTACTTCCGAGCGATACAGTCTGAGGGGTTCTCCATGGAGTTCTTCGAGGGAAAGATCGCAGCGCCGGGTAGACAAGTTTCCGGTAGGTTCATTGGTCTCCTGTTTCGTTGATCCAGCCGACCCAGCCTCTTCAGTTCTAAAGCGTGATTCCAAAGCTCCAGGCTATTCCCTGTGGTTCCCGTCAATTTTTATCATTGGGGGCCTTGGCATGATAGTTGGTGCGATCCGGGGCGATCTGATGCTCAAGCGCTCGCAAGGTCCGCAGGGTTGAGAGCATCCTCCAAAGAGGGGCATTCAGCTTGACGTGACCTTTACAAGGAAGCCCCTGCGGCGTGCTGAGGTAAGCATCCCATGGAGGAGCAGGAGGGCTGCACCTAGGAAAAGTATGTTTGCCAAAAGGGCAGAGACCATCTGGGTCATGGGAAAGGTTCCAAACTCGATGACTTGTCTCATTCCTTCAAACACGTGTGTGGAGGGGAGAACGTGTGCAACGGGTTGCAGCCATCCCGGCAGTGCAGAAACAGGATAGAAGACTGCAGAGAAGGGCTGGACCATGAAGGGAACTGCCCATGCCAGAGACTCGGCACCATGGCCGAACCTGAGGATAAGACTGACAGAAACGAGGCCAAGAGCCCATCCGAAGAGGAGGAGATTAAGATAAAATGGAATCAGAGCGAGTTCGAGTTGGAAGAGGTTGAACCGGTAAGCGGCGATTGCAATGAGAGCTAGAATCACACCAGTGAAAACAACCCGGCATAAGCCAACCAGAAACATTGCGCCGACGTATTCTGTAATTCTGACGGGTGCCGCAAAGATGTTCAAAAGGTTGCGGGTCCAGACATCCTCAAGGAAGGAGATTGATACTCCCTGTTGCGAACGAAACAGTGCATCCCAGAGAATGATTGCCCCGATAAGATAGGTGATCGTTTCTGGAAAGTTACCAGATCCCTCGGATTGAAGATATTTTGTCAGGAATCCCCAGACGAGAAGCTGCACGAAAGGCCAGAACACGAGCTCGATGATCCGCACCGGGTGACGGGTGTAGAGCCAGAAATAGCGCAGGGCGATTGAGCCAAGGATGCGAAAGTTCATGCAGTCGGATCTGTGGCTATTGATCGCCACCTGATGACGATCTCGTAAGCCATGCGAAGGGTGGATTTGAAATTCAGGCCAGAATCTCCTTTACGACCCGGGCCTCTTCTACACCGGTGAGCCGTTGGTCCAGCCCTTGGTAGCGGAAGGTAAGCTTCTCGTGGTTAATACCAAGCTGGTTCAGGATCGTCGCATTCAGATCACGGATATGAACTGGATCCTCCAGAATGTTATACGAATAATCGTCGGTTTTGCCATGTTCATAGCCCCGCTTGATGCCCGCTCCGGCCATCCACGTAGTGAAGCAGCGGCCATGGTGGTCACGGCCGTGGTTATCTTTTGTCAGCTTTCCCTGCGAGTATATCGTCCTGCCGAATTCGCCACCACAGATCACAAGGGTATCATCGAACATGCCTCTCTCCTTAAGGTCCTTGATCAATCCCGCACATGGTTGATCGATATCCTCGCACTGCTGGCGCAGTTTTGAGGGCAGGCTGCCATGCTGATCCCAGCCACGATGAAAGAGCTGCTGGAAACGTACTCCCTTCTCGGCCATGCGCCTCGCCAGCAGGCAATTACGTGCAAAGCTTCCGGGCTTCTCCACGTCAGGGCCATAAAGGTCTTTTACATGTTGGGGTTCGTTGGAAATATCCATCAACTCCGGCACTTCGGCCTGCATTCGGAAAGCCATCTCGTACTGCTCAATCCGTGACTGAGTTTCCGGGTCGGCGAACCTCTTGAATGTCTCGCTGTTAAGATCCTTAAGGCCATCAAGCATCCCGCGACGTGCATCTCGATCGATGCCCGGGGGGTTATTCAGGTAAAGTACCGGCTCTCCGTTACTTCGTAATTTCACTCCCTGATGACTGGAAGGAAGAAAACCGCTCCCCCATAATCTGTCATAGAGTGCCTGCAGTTGCCCACGCCCACGAGAGATCATGACAATATACGCGGGCATGTTCTCATTCACGCTACCTAGTCCATAACTCAGCCATGATCCCATGCTTGGCTTGCCCTGCTGCTGAACCCCGGTATTGATGAAAGTGATCGCGGGGTCATGATTGACCGCCTCAGTATTCATGGTCTTGATTATCGTGATATCATCCACGACGCTTGCAGTATGAGGCAGGAGGTCCTTGTTGACCCAGGTTCCATGCTTGCCGAAGCGCTCAAACTCAAACATGGGAGCCACGCAGGGAAAGGACTTCTGCCCGCTGGTCATGCCGGTTATGCGCTGACCCTGGCGAATAGAATCAGGCAATTCCTTGCCATGGATTTCTCGTAATGCCGGCTTATAGTCAAAGGTGTCAATATGCGAAGGCCCACCCGGGAAAAACAGGTAAATGGCACGCTTTGCCTTTGGAGCAAAGTTTGGGAATCCCGGTAAGCCATCAGCCGCCTCCGCGGAACCAAAGATTCCCGGGTTCCAGAGACTGCTCAGGGCAGCAGCGCCCATGCCGTGTCCGGTATGTAACAAAAATCGACGCCGTGTTGGATCGTAATGCATTTCTTGCTGGTGTTTAATACTTTAAGAATTACCCGCGTGTCAGGGTTTCATCCATATTCAGGAGGAGCTGTGCAACTACCATCCAGGCGGCATGCTCGACCGCATCAATTGTCTCATCGCGGGCCGTTTCGCCAACGGCGAGAAACTCTTTCGCTTTATTGGGGTCATCCCGGAATCTTTTTAACTGATCACCAAGGACCCGCTCAATCACCTTAACCTCGGGTTCGCTTGCGGGACGGGACAAGGCCAGCTTGAATCCATAGTCTATCCTTGAGGCCGTGTCGTTACCTCCCTCCTTGATCAATCTCTGGCCAAGAGAACGAGCGGCCTCCACAAATTGCGGGTCGTTCAGGGTAACGAGAGCCTGAAGTGGCGTATTGGTAATTGGCCGTTGAATCATGCATTTTTCGCGCGTGGGAGCATCAAAGATCAACATGTTTGGCATCGGCGCAGATCGCTTCCAATATGTATACATGGAGCGACGATAAAGCTTCTCACCGTTGTCGCGTTTATACCTGAGGCCCCCATTGAGAGACACTTCGTTCCAGATATTGGGTGGTTGGTAGGGCTTGACGCTTGGTCCGCCAATTCTTTCTACCAGCAGGCCAGAAAGGTCCAATGCCGTGTCACGAATAAACTCACCCTGCAGACGAAAACGTGGGGACCGCGCAAGCAGGATATTCTTGGGGTCACTCTGGGCCAATTGCGGCGTTAAACGAGATGTCTGACGGTAGGTTGCAGAAAGAGCTATCTGCTTTATCATGCGTTTCACATCCCAACCACTCTCCACAAAATCCACAGCCAGCCAATCGAGCAACTCCGGATGGCTGGGCGGGCTACCCTGATTCCCAAAATCATCAACAGATTTTGTCAGTCCGCGCCCGAAAAGCAGCGCCCAGTAGCGGTTAATAGCAACCCGGGCAGTGAGTGGGTTTGAGCCCGACGTAAGCCACTTCGCCAATCCAAGTCGGTTGGAAGGGGCTCCTTCTGGAAGTGGTGGCAGCGCAGCCGGAACCCCCGGATGGACTACGGCATCAGGTCCATCCTTCATTGGTTGGTCATAGGCGCCACGATCGAGAACATAGGTCTTACGGGTCTTGTTGGCCGCATTGTCCTGCATCACCATCACACTGGTGTTTTTCTGGTTCTTGATCCCGGTTTCCTCCGCCAGAAGCTTGCTGTGTCGTGAAATCAGTTTCTGGTATTCCTTGTCCTCGGTAGAAAGAAAGTGCTCGAGTAAAACCGCTTCCTGCTCCTTTGTGCGGTTTGCAGCAGCAGTGGCGAGGATTCCTTTGATTGGATCCCCGCCCAGTCGCTGAATCTCCGCCTCGGAAAGGTCCCGGTTGTAGACTCGCAATTCATCGACTTCACCAATGTAATTTCCCTTGCCTGATCGACTGCCGATTTTAAAGGGTGTCTGCGTTGCGATGGTATTCTTGAGTGAATCCTGCTCCACCTTGTTTCCCGAGAGCTTACCATCGATAAAAATCTTAACGCCTGCGGCCTTGGATGAACCGTTATAACTAACGGCCACATGGTGCCATTTGTCTGCCGTGAGGGATTCTGCCGACATCACTTTGAGGGCATTCCCGGGCCAGCTATTGACAATATGTGTGCCCACCGAGCGATTCTGGATCCAAAAATCATAGCCTCGGAAAGCCTGGCCTTCGTCTATACGGGCAATCACTGCGCCGCTGCCGTTGCTTGGAACCTTTAACCATGCAGCAAAGGTAAAGGGCTGGTCACGTTCGCGAGCCGGCCAAGAATCGAAAGAAACCGCACTCTTGCCATCAAATCGTATCCCCCCCTGGGCACCACGCTTGGCGGGGTACACCTTGCCGCCGATGTGTCCGACTCCTCCGCCGACACTAGCCTTGATTTGTTTTCCTCCACGCTCATCTAATGGAAAGAAATGGGCTAGGCCGGCCGGTTCAGGCGAGGTGTCTCCTGCGGACCGTTCTGCGCCATGCAGCCACTTGACGTATTCCGACATCGCCGCCTGTTTATGGTCGCTCATCTGTTTGTCACTGGCATCGATTGCTTTACGTAACTCAGCCAACTTACCCGCCTGTTCGCGGGGTGGCACATTGACGACAGGCGCCTGATTGCCACCACGTGTCTGCATTCCCGGGTCGGTGGTATTGTTGAAGTAGGCAAACATTTGATAGTATTCCCGCTGAGTAATCGGGTCATATTTGTGGTCGTGACACTGGGCGCACTCCATCGTTAGCCCCATCCATACGTTGGCGGTGGTTTTGACCCGGTCGACGACGTATTCGACCCTTAATTCCTCAGCGAAGGCACCACCCTCATCGGAAGTAGCATGGTTGCGGTTAAACCCGGAGGCAACACGTTGACCAACAGTCGCATCAGGAAACAGGTCGCCAGCAAGTTGCTCGGTAGTAAACTGGTCAAATGGCATATTGGAGTTGTAGGCGTCGATTACCCATTCGCGCCACGCCCACATATCGCGCGGGCCATCCGCGTGCATTACCGAGGAGTCTCCATAGCGTGCCGCATCCATCCATGCCAGGGCCATTCGCTCACCGTATCGTTTCGTGCCGAGAAGACGATCGACGACCTTCTCATATGCCTGAGCCGACTTGTCGTTCACAAATGCTTCAACATCGGAAGGTGCCGGGGGCAGACCTGTCAGGTCGTAGGTCACTCTGCGGATCAGAGTGCGGCGGTCCGCCTCTCCTGATTGTTTAAGGCCTGCCTTTGCTAGCCCACCCAAGATAAATGAATCCACGGGGTTATTGACCCGCTGACTTTGCGTTTCAGTCGGGGCTACCTTAGCCTTTACCGGCGGTAGGAAAGCCCAATGCTCCTTGTATTCTGCTCCAGATAGAACCCAACGCTTGAGCAGGGACTTCTGCTCCGCACTTAAGACCATGTGGGAATCCGGTGGGGGCATCACTTCATCCTCATCCTCCGAGATGATCCGGTATAAAAGCTCACTGTCAGTGAGCTTTTCAGGATCAATTGCTCTCACGCCGTCGTTGGGCCTGACAGCTCCCTCTCGGTTATCCAGCCTTAGATTAGCCTTGCGGTCTGCGGCATCCGGGCCATGGCAAAGGAAGCAATTGCTCGATAGAATCGGACGGATGTCACGGTTGAAATCGATCGCATCCTCAGCCGGCAGGAGTGGGCTGGAGCAGATGAGAATAAGGAGCGAAGCGTGTTTGGGCATGAGGATGGGTTGTGATTGTGCCTGTAGTAGCGCGGTGTGTGCTAGGTCATGATATCTTGGATCACGTGTCCATGGACGTCGGTCAGTCGATAGTCCCGCCCGGAATAGCGGTAAGTTAGTTTCTCGTGATCCAGTCCCATGAGATGGAGGATGGTTGCCTGGAGGTCATGGACATGAACTCGCTTATCGACAGCGGTGAGGCCGAATTCATCAGTCGAGCCATAACTCATTCCTCCCTTCACCCCGCCACCGGCCATCCACACTGTGTATCCGTAGTGATCGTGGTCTCGACCTTTTTTACCCTCAGAAGTAGGAGCTCTTCCAAACTCGCCTCCCCAGATTACAAGGGTTTCATCCAGTAATCCCCGGGACTTCAGATCCTTGATAAGGGCCGCGATGCCCTGGTCGCAGGCATCTGCAAGAGCCTTGTGTCCGCCGGGGATATCCCCATGTCCGGTATCCCACGCGATATCATATCCGCTGATGGAGTGAGAAAGTTGGACGCAGCGCACCCCCCGTTCCACCAGACGGCGTGCGATCAGGCACCCCTTTGCATATTCGGTGTTTCCATAAAGGTTGCGAGTCGCTTCCGATTCCTTTTCGATATCAAACACATCCGGAACTGAAAACTGCATGCGAAAAGCCATCTCCATGGCTTCAATTCCAGCTTCAAGTCCCTTGTCGCGCTCCCGGCGCTCAAGATGCATCTTGTTTAACTCGGTGAGGAGATCGGCCTGCTTCCGTTGCTCGGTCCGGGAAAGATTGCTGTTCTTCAGGTTGCGCATCGCGGCATCCGGAGTCATCTGCTCAATGTTCACGTAGGCACCTGCATAGGCCCCGGGCAGGAACGAATTCCCCCAGTTGGCAAGTTTGCCGCGTGGTTGCGCGCGGGGGGACATTGCCACAAAGCCTGGAAGGTCTTCATTTTCACTTCCAAGTCCGTAGACGAGCCATGATCCCATGCTCGGTCGGTTAGGCTGAAGTGAGCCGACATTGGACATCAGGATTGCTCCGGCATGTTCTGGGATATCGGTATGCATCGAATGGACGAAGCAAAGATCATCGACGACCTCGCCGACCTTGGGGAAGATATCGCTAACCCATTTTCCGCACTCGCCATATTGCTTAAAGCCAAAGTAGGAGGGGGCGAGGCCACCCTTGGTGTTACGCAGAGACTTGCGATCTACGAGTTCCGGCCTCTGGCCGGCATATTTTTCGAGGTCCGGTTTGTAGTCGAAGGTGTCTACCTGAGACGGACCGCCGGGCATGAAGAGCTGAATGACATGCTTAGCCCGAGGGGCAAAGTGCGGAATCTTCGGGGCAAGGGGACTTGGCGCCGCTGCCTGTTTGGCTGCAGCTTCGGCGGTGCCTAGTCCGACCTGCTGAAGGACTCCCGCGAGACCAAGGGTGCCAAATCCTGCCCCCATCTTCCGGAGAGCCTCGCGGCGGGAAAGCTGGCCGTTGTGCAGAGTGGCTAGAGCCTTGCGGTAAGCGGCTTCGTGTTCTTGAAACTTCATTGGTCAGGATGCCATTCTGATACTGGTCCAGCATCTTTCATATGATGGAAAAATCCAGTTTCTTTGCATGATTAAACTTTATGGCCGGGCGGGGCGGGGGACAAGAAAGAGAATGTCACCCGATGCGCGTAGCTCCGGTTGTTATTCTCTGGATTTTCGCGTTTTTGGTGTCTGTGGTTCCTGTCCCAGCCCGCCCTCCAAATAGCCTTTTTATTCTGGTTGATTGCCTCGCCGCGACTTTGCTGGACACAGTTCGGCAGAGGAGGGCCAAGTTGGCACAATCGCGAAACCGGATAGTGAGCGAGAGCCTATCAGGGGATGTTTAACTCCGGCCGCGTATATCGCAGGACCGAGGGTAGCGCAGTGGCGATTCTGATTCTCAACCGGAAGAGAGTTTACTTTTAAACGCAGTCATTCGACCTGCATGAATTCATGGGTTCCGAGTAGAACCTGTGCGTATTGAGCCCAGGCTTTCTTCTTGTCTTCTGCCTGAGAAAGATAGCTAAGACCCGCTTCCCTTTCGGTCGATTCTGGTCGCCGCTGGAACAGGATCGAATAGGCGAGATCAAGCCGGGTGGCGTCGTCAGGTGCTGACTGCTCCAGGCGTTGGGCAAGACTTTTAGAACGGGCGATCATGAAGGGGCTGTTCAGGATGAACAGGTACTGCTGAGGAACTGTGCTCTCGATACGCGCTGCGCTGGAGGAGCGGGGAGCGGGGAAGTCGAAAATACGAAGAAATTCCTCCGAAATCGATCGATCAAAATTCCGGCTGATTTTCCCATACATTGTTCGGCGTTTGCTTTCCAGGACATGGTCGTCCGGAACTCCGCCCGCCTTTGGATCAAGGTCTCCACTGACGAGAAGAAGGCTGTCCCGCCAGGCCTCGATATCAAGTCGTCGAGGATTCATACGCCAGAGAAGGCGGTTGTCTCCATCCTGAGCAAAGGATTCTGCGGCATAGGTAGTGCTCTGCTGCCAGGTGCTCGATAGCATGATCTCCCGGTGCAATTTTTTCATGGACCAACCATTTTCAATGAAGGTGGCAGCCAGCCAGTCGAGCAGCGCCGGGTGGGTTGGTTTCTGTCCGATTACACCGAAGTTGCTGGGAGAGCGCACTAGCGCACGGCCAAAGTGCTGAAGCCATATCCTATTGACCATTACCCGGGCCGTGAGGGGGTTGCGAGGATCGGCAACAGCCTCGGCCAATTGCCTGCGGCCCGACCCGTCGGTAAAGTGAGGGCGTTCAGGCCCTGCCACGATTTCAAGAAATTTACGTGGAGCAACCGGTCCTTTTTTCCGAAGATCTCCCCGAATCGCAATATGCATGTCCCCACTGCCTGATTCGCCGAGTCCATGGGCGCTCGCTGGCTTGGGTGGAAGTGCGGCTCTGATTTTATCGAGTTTGGTGCGCAGGTCCTTGAGCTCTTGCATCGAAGATCCGGAGATCTTGGACTCCACTTCCTTGCGCGATACCTTCAGTTCTCGGGATTTCTGCTCGATAAATTCCTGGATGACTTTCTCCTGGGCCTTTATCCCGGACTGGATTGTGGTGAAGACGTTACGTTCCGCCTCGCTTGCAACCGGGATATCCCGGGCCTTCGAGTTCCGGAAAATTCCCGCGATGGCGTAATAATCAGCGGCGGTGATGGGGTCAAACTTGTGGTCGTGACAGCGTGCACAGGCTGCAGTGAGAGCGAGGAAGGCTCGTGAAAATGTATCGACCCTGTCTGCGAGGGTTTCTGCCTCGGCTTGGGCTTTGGATTCAGGATCTCCACCATCCGAGGTATAGGTTGGGCCTACTGCGAAAAACCCCGTGGCCAAGGCGTGCCCTTCTCCGAGTAGATCGCCGGCAATCTGGTGCTTTACGAATTGATCGTAGGGGAGGTCAGAATTGAAGGCGTTCACCACCCAGTCGCGGTAGCGCCATGCGTTGGGCAGGGGCTTGCTATCCTGAGATGCCCCCATGCCGTCACTGTAACGGGCCACGTCGAGCCAGTGTCTACCCCAGCGTTCCCCGTAATGCGGAGAATCGAGAAGTCGGTCAATTACCCGGGCAAAGGCGTCGGGAGTCGCATCTTCAAGGAATACCTCGACCTCCTCGGGGCTGGGGGGGAGTCCCGTAAGCGTGAAATAAGCCCTGCGAATAAGAGTGCGCCTGTCTGCACGGGCGACAGGGATCACGCCACTACCCTCTATCCGTGCCAGGACAAAAGCGTCAATCGGGCTGCGGAGCTCTTTCTTGGAGGGTGGAACCGGAGGCTCTGGCTTGTGCAGAGGTCGGAAGGCCCAGTGTTCTCTGCGGAACTTTTCAAAATCGAACGAGCTACCCTTTGCTGCAACCTTACTTCCGTCCTCGGGGATAGGAGACCCCATGGCGATCCACGTAGCGAGATGGGTCACTGCTGTGGCGGGTAGCTTCTTTTTCGGAGGCATCTCAAGATCCTCAACCTGATAGCGGACCACCTTAATAAGTAGACTCTCGTCGGGTTTTCCTGGAGTGAGCAGGGCTCCGCTGTCTCCACCACTGAGAATTCCCGCCTTACTGTCGAGATAGAGTGCGCCCTTCAGTTTGGAAGACTCGCTGGAATGGCATTCGTAGCAGTGGGTGGCAAGAATTGGACGAACGTGATTTTCGAAATAATGGATGCCTTCCTCGGTCGGGGGCTCGGCACTCAGCAAGCTGCTAGCGAGCGGGGCTACGATGCCGAGAATGGTCAACCCTGACAGAAAGCTGATAGCAGGACGGATCATGAGGTGCTGCCTTTGCGCCGAAACAAGCGTTATTGGTTTACTGCTTATTCCAAGGTGCACGTTCGAGAGAGTCACGATATTTCATCGCGGCCTCGGTGCGAGATCGGACGTGTAGTTTCTCGTAGATGTGCTTCAGGTGAACGCGAACGGTTTCGACGCTAATCGAAAGTTCAGCGGCAATCTCCTTATTCGCAAGACCTCGAGCGACAAGTTGCACGATTTCAGTTTCACGCTTGGAAAGGTTGAAGGCCTGACTCGCTTCGCTGCTTGCAGGGCGGTGGAAGGCTTCTACGACGAGTCGAGCAATCTCGGCCGACATTGGCGCGCCTCCTGTCCTGACCTCAAAGATCGCACGACAAAGATCATCGGGTGAGGCATTCTTAAGGAGGTAACCGGAGGCTCCTGCCTGCAGCGCATCAAAAATCTTTTGATCGTCATCGTGCACAGTGAGCATGATCACGTCGATACCAGGGTTGGTTTCCTTCACCTTTATGGTGGCTTCGATTCCAGACATTCCTGGCAGGCTTATG
The DNA here is from genome assembly GCA_029242545.1 of Roseibacillus sp. Classification (GTDB taxonomy): domain Bacteria; phylum Verrucomicrobiota; class Verrucomicrobiia; order Verrucomicrobiales; family Akkermansiaceae; genus Roseibacillus_B. The sequence continues at coordinate 7,024 of JAQWTV010000030.1, read as the reverse complement.
TCCATCAGAATTACATCAGGGCCGCCGTTCTCGATTGCCTTCAAGCCATCTTCGGCATTCTCCCAGACACCGAAGGTTTCAATGCCATCCATGGCATCGACGATTTTCCGCACAAGCTTTCCAAGCGCTGGAGTGTCCTCAATGACGGCGACCTTGATAGGTTCTCGATTAACAGTAGGCATAACGAGTAGTGGGAGGTTCGTCCCAGAGAGGGTTCAGTTCAACGCAAAACCTTCGGGATTTCCGGGAAATTGAAAATAGGAGGCCTTTTGTCGTAATGAGGGCAGGCGGGCATTGCCGAGCTGGGGTTCTCTTCGGCATCTTGAAGGATCAGTGGGAGATTCTCTTCCTCAGGTCAGCAAATCGTGAATGACCTTTGATTCCCTGGTAAGGCTCGTGAGTCGTTTGTCGGCGCCTCCGTGTCGATGGGTCAGCTTGAGATGGTCTATGCCGAAAAGGTGAAGAAGCGTTGCGTGAAAGTCGTTCACGTGAACAGGGTTACGAGCAGGTTCCCAGCCGATATCGTCGGTTTCACCATAGTGGAACCCCGGTTTCACCCCGCCGCCAGCCATAAACATGGTGAAAGCGTTAGGGTGGTGATCGCGTCCAGTATTGGGCTTACGTCCAGGACGATTCTCGCCCAGAGGAGTACGGCCAAATTCCCCTCCCCAGACCACAAGAGTCTCGTCGAGCAGGCCGCGTTCCTTAAGGTCGGCGATCAAGGCGGCAACCGGCTGGTCACTCATTCCGGCGTTAAATTCAAGCTCCTTGTCGAGATTGGAGTGCTGATCCCATGACGCATGAATGAGGTTTACGAAGCGAACACCTCTTTCAGCAAGACGCCTGGCCAGCAGACAGTTGCGCGAAAAGGTGCTCCACGTGCGTGAGCCGCCCTTGCCTCTTCCTCCCGTGGCTGGGTCAACACGGTCTACTCCGTAAGCCTCTAGAGTTTTTTCGGATTCACCTGAGAGATCTGCGAGCTCAGGTGCGGCGGTCTGCATCCGGAAAGCTAGCTCGTAGGCTGCGATCCTGCTCTCAATTTCGGGGTCGCTTATGGACTCATGAGCAATCCCATTCAACTTGCGCAGGGCATCAAGGCCACGCCTCTGAACTCCGGGAGAGATTCCTTTTGGGTTACGAAGATTGAGGACAGGTTCGTCTCCGTTACGGAAGCGAACTCCGGCAAAGCTGGATGGGAGGAACCCGCTTTGGTAGAGGGTTGCCCCTCCGCTTGATCCGCGACCTGCCAACAGAACGACATAGCCGGGAAGGTTTTCATTTTCGCTTCCCAGTCCGTATGTCAGCCACGAGCCAATTGAGGGAAGTCCGAAGTGCGGCTCCCCGCACTGCATCATCAGCTGTCCGGGATGGTGATTAAATTGGGTGGTATGCATGCTCTTGATCATGCAGAGGTCATCCGCGCAGGAGGCTAGATGCGGGAGGAGGTCGGAAAACCACATGCCGGCCTGCCCGTGCTTGTGGAAGGTCCGTTTGCTTCCCATCAGGGTTGCGCTTTCCTTCTTGAGAAAGGCGAAGCGCATCTTTTCAAGGATCGACGGATCCATTTTTTTTCCGTCGAGCTCGTTGAGTTTCGGCTTGTAGTCGAAGAGGTCCAGTTGAGAGGGGGCGCCTGCCATGAAAAGAAAGATGCAGCGCTTTGCTCTGGGGGCGAAATGAGTGAGGGCGTTTTCGGCAGCGTTTGCGTCTGAGCCAAGCATGTGGGCGAGCGCTACGCCGCCCAGACCACTGGCTGAAGTGGCGAGGAAGTCTCTTCTGGTCCGGAGGTAGAATTCTTCAGGAGATATCATGACGGAAATTCTGCCTAGGGGCAGGTGATGAATTCGTCGAGGTTTGTGATGATTCGAACAGTAGCTGTCCAAGCCGCAAGACTGGGGTTGTTCTCTCCGCAAAGCTCCCGTGTTTGATCGGGGTGATCAAGGTAGTGTGAATGGTTCTCTTTGAGCAGACCAAGGACAATATGGAGCTCGTTTTTTTCTGGCAGTCTGGACAACGCCAGTTGGAAGAGATGCGCTACTCGCTGTTGGTTATTGGTGAGAGCCGAATTCTCCTCGATTCGCCGGGCAAGGGCCTGGCTGGCTTCGTGGAAAACAATGTTCTGGAGGGTAGCCAGCGCCATGAGGGGAGTATTGGATACATTTCTCTGCGTGACGGAGGTGTTGGAATCCGGGCAGTCAAAAGTCATAAGGTTTGGGGCCGGGGCAGTGCGCTTGAAGAAGGTATACATCCCCCGGCGATAGCGATTTTCGCCCTTACTGACATTCCACTTAAAATTATTAGCAAAGCTTTGGGCTGCAACATCCTCGGGAATGGGGGGGAAGTGGCTCTCTCCGCCTGTCTCTGCGTTCAGGAGGCCTGCAACTGAAAGGTGTAGATCCCTTATGATTTCAGCTTCTACACGCTTACGGTTCTGACGGTGAAGGAGTCGGTTTTCGGGGTCATGACTGGTATACTCCAGCCGGTGTCGGGATGATTGGCGGTAGGTCTGAGAAGTGACTATTTTTCTGATCACTTCCTTGCGGCTCCATCCGCTCTCGATGAAGAAATCAGCCAGCCAGCTTAGCAGTTCCGGGTGTGTTGGCCTCTGACCCTGCGAGCCGAAGTTTTCTGGGGAGAGAACAAGGCCGCTTCCGAAAAGGTGCAGCCAGATGGTGTTAGTTGTGACCCTGGCAATCAGGGGGTTTTCCCGACTGCTAATCCACTTGGCCAGATCCATTCGGCTGGGATTCCCGGCCGGTGAATGCAGGGGATGAAGAGAGGATATTCCTCCGGGGTGGATGACGCCCTTATCTTTCTCGGGTTGAAGAAAGTCTCCTCGGTGAAAGAGGTAGGTCTTACGTTTCCCATGGCCTTTCATAACCGCCGCTTTCAGGGTCTTCCCGGTATCGACAGGGATCTGCACTTCTCCTTCATCAGCTTCGTTGAAGAAGGCATAGAGACGATAGAAGTCGAGCTGAGTGAGGGGGTCATAAGGGTGGTCGTGGCATTGTGCGCATTCGAGGGTGAGCCCCAGCCATGTCCGCGTTGTGGTGGCTACCCGGTCTATGACGCGTTTGACCCTATCTTCTTCTGGGTCGGTTCCGCCTTCCGTGTTGCGCAGGGTCTGGCGATGAAATGCCGTGGCAAGATTCTGTGATGAGTCGGCATCTTGAAGAAGGTCACCTGCCAGCTGCTCGATGGTGAACTGGTCAAAAGGCATGTCGTCATTGATGGAGCGAATGACCCAATCGCGCCAGAGCCAGGCATTAGGGCGCGGATTGTCCTTTTCGTATCCGTCACTGTCTGCGTAGCGAGCCTGGTCAAGCCAGTGGCGGCCCCACCTCTCTCCGAAATGAGGAGATGCAAGGAGTCGATCGACCGCAGCCTCCAGAGAGACTTCAGGGTCAGTCTGCCATGCACTCTGGAACGATTGCAATTCCTCTACCGTTGGAGGGAGGCCTGTGAGGTCTAGAGAGAGACGCCGCAGTAATGACCCGGGCATGGCTGGGGGAGAGGGCTTTAAGCCTTCTTTTTCAATTCTATGAAGGATGAAGTGGTCGATTTCGTTGGCAGGCCAATCCTGCTTAAGGACTTTCGGAGGTGACGCCTTTCTGAGTGGCAGGTAGGCCCAGTGTTCGGGCCAGGACGCGCCTTGCCTGATCCAGTTCTGGATGAGTGAAATCTCCCTTTCTTTGAGCGGGGTTTTGGGAGGCATACGCAGGTCGACGTCATCATGAGTGAGTCGGAGAAAGAGTTCGCTTTCCTCTGGTCGCCCGGAGACAAGAAGCGGCTCTCCTGACTTTCCCCCGGCCTGCGCCAAGGCGCGACTGGTCAAATTAAGATCACCTCGTTGCTTAACTCCCCCGTGGCACTCCGCACAATGCTTGTTGAGTAGTGGCTGGATGTCCCTGTTGAAATCTATGGGCTCTGCCAGACCGGGCGTGGTAGCGCTCAAGATCAAGGTAAAGGGGAGGCAGGACTTGGAGGCTAGTTTCAAATGGAAGCCTTGGGTTTGCTTCAAAAATGATGATTTTTCTGGAGTAAACAAGAAGCTTTCCACCGGACCTTCGAACCGTCAGGATCGGGAGGTTTCAGCGAGCGGAATAATACATGGCAATCTTCAATAGCGATCAGCTTACAGCTTTCAACCGGGATGGATACCTGGTTGTTCGAGGTTTATTTAGTGAGGAGGAAATCGGGCTTCTCGGGGAAACTGCCCGGAACGACCACGCCATGGATCAGGCTTCCTCTACCATGGATGATGGAACAGGAAACAACGTCAGATTGTCTCTTTGGAATCATCCAGGCGATGGAGTGTATGGGATGGTGGCCCGGTGCAGGAGAATTGTGGATGGGGTTGAGGAAATTCTTGGAGACGAAGTCTATCATTATCATTCCAAGATGATTTTGAAGGATGCCAAGGTAGGCGGAGCCTGGGCGTGGCATCAGGACTATGGCTACTGGTATCAGAACGGACTTCTCTTTCCTGATCTTGTAAGTGTGATGATCGCAGTGGATCCCGCTACGCGGGAAAATGGCTGTATGCAGGTTCTGAGTGGTTCTCATCGAATGGGACGTATCAACCATGCCCTTTCTGGTGAGCAGGCTGGTGCTGATATGGAACAGGTTGATGAGGCTCGCCAGCGACTGGAGACGGTTCATTGTGAAATGTCCGCGGGCGACGCTCTCTTTTTCCATTCCAATACCCTCCATTGTTCAGCAGCAAATAATTCTGAGCACTCGCGATGGGCGCTGATCTGCTGTTACAACACCAGAAGCAACGACCCCTTCAAGGAATCGCATCACCCCGGATACACCCCGCTTTCCAAGGTCGATGACGAGATGGTAATTAAAGTAGGGCGTAATGATGCGCAGCGCTCGAGCGTCGCCTTTGCCAATCTCGTAGCTGAGGATCAAAGTGCAAAAAGCCTTTCGAAAGGAGAGCTTTGACAGTTGGCGACTCCTCTACGTAGTCCTCTCCGCCGGGGAGACATCACCGGATATTAGACACAAGCTCATATACCAGAATCATGAAATTAGGAATTATTAACAGCGCTTTCGACCAGGCAGGAGTCGATACGAAAACAGGACTAGAACATATCGCCCGAATCGGTTTTGACTCCGTGGATATTTTTACTGAGGCGATGACTATCAAACCCGAGGAAGTCGAGCTGATCAGGAGAACCTGTGACGACAATAATCTTCCTATTGTCTCCACGGTAGTAGTCTCGGCAGGTCTGGTCGACTTCAATGATCCGGTTCGAGATTACCACGTGGAAAGGTCAAACCGATTTGTCGATCTTGGTCAGACTCTTGGTTCGAATAATCTTCTTTTGGTGCTGGGGGAGTATATCTGGCAGCGGGAAGTTATTCCGCCCGAGGCGCAATGGGAGTGGGGTGTGGAAGGGGTCAGGAAGATCGGTGAATACGCTGGCGAGCGGGGTATGGAGATCGCTCTCGAACTTGAGCCCTTCAGGCTGAGTCTTCTCAATAGTGTCCCCAAAATGGCCCAGTTTATTGATGACTGCGGGATGTCTAACGTGAAGGCCAATATTGATATCAGCCATCTCGTCCTTGCGGACACTCCTCCTGATGCGCTTGAGCTTCTCAGGGGCAAAGCGACTCATGTGCATATCAGTGATTGCGACGGGAAGGTGCATGGAGACCTTCCTCCTGGTCGGGGAGTGGTTAAATTTGCGCCCTACCTGCAAGCGATCAAGGATCTTGAGTTTGATGGCGCGATTTCCCTCGAGCTGGAGTATTCTCCGGATCCTGAAAAGATCGTTGAATGGGTAGAGGAGGCTTACAGTGCTACCGACAGCCTGATGAATCAGGTTGGATTGAGAGATTAAGTGCTCTGGCAGGAAAGTATGGTCTGGTTAGAACGCATTCTGTTTTTTCTAAATCGATATGTCCGAAGATGATGACTATGGATTGAGTGCGGCCAAGAAGGTCGTGGAGATCAATCCCCCGAAAGTTAATTACAGGCCCAAGGTTCCGAAGTGCTACCGGCCAAAGATCGCAATGATCGGTACGGGTGGGATCAGCGAATTCCATCTCAAGGCTTATCGAAAGTGCGGGTATGAGGTCGCGGCTTTTGCAAGCCGCACTCGGAGTAAAGCTAAAGCCAAGCGGGATGAGTTTTTTCCAGAAGCTGAAGTCTATGACGATTACCATGCGATTCTGGAACGTAAGGACATTGAGGTTCTGGATATCACTCCGCATCCTGCTGACCGAATTCCGATCGTCAAGGAGGCCCTCAAGGCCGGAAAGCACGTGCTCAGTCAGAAGCCCTTTGTGCTGGATCTTTCGGACGGAGAGGAGTTGATCCGAATCGCGGAAGAGAATGGGGTTAAGCTCGCGGTGAATCAGAACGGCCGATGGGCTCCTCATTTTTCCTATCTGCGCAATGCGGTAGCCGAGGGGGTAATTGGCCGGGTCACTTCTCTAGATTTTAATCTGCAATGGGATCAGACATGGATCAAGGGAACATCCGAATTCGAGAGTATTCACCATCTCATCCTTTTCGACTTCGCGGTGCACTGGTTTGATATTGCCAGCCAGATCATGGCTGGTCAGGAGCCGACCAGGGTGCTGGCCTCGGTTGTGCACTATGAGGAACAGGTCTACCGGCCTCCTGCTCTCGCGGCTGTAATTATTGAATACCCGGGAGCTCAGGTTAGGTTTTCCTTTAATGCCCATACCACTCTTGGGGAGGAAGATGTCACTACCGTTGTTGGCACTGAGGGGACCTTGCGAAGTCGTGGACCGGGTCTTAACGAGCAGCCGGAAATGGAAATCTACCTGGAAGAAGGCTGCTGCAGAGTTCCCCTCGAGAGTTGCTGGTTCGACGCTGGATTTGAGGGAACCATGGGCGAGCTCCTATGCGCGATCGAAGAGGGTCGTGATCCGAATAACAGTGCGACAAGTAATCTTAAGTCTCTGGAATTGTGCTTCGCGGCCCTAGCCTCGGCTGACACGGGTCAGCCGGTGAAAGTTGGTTCAGTGCGCACGGTTTCGGCCGGTC
>JAQWTV010000164.1 GCA_029242545.1 Roseibacillus sp. | reverse complement strand
CCCGAGGGCGGCGGTGGCAGTAAGGAAGTGACGGCGATCTGGCTGGGGCATGGTGAATTTCTACCCTAGTCTACGTTAGGGTGTAAATCCCCCAAAGTAACCTCTCCGAAATTCCTTCTCCCACTCGCGTCACAGTGGCAGCACTGTATCATTGGAAGGGAGACTATTTTTGCAGAGACTTGGTGGAGTCAGTGAGGCTTTGTCCTGATGAGTCGATATCGAGGGCCCTTGCCTGGCGGGTCAGAGCGTGCCGATGATCACTAAGTCAAGGGGGTCGCTGAAAGAAATATTGCGGGTTTGCTCGCCGTCGATTTCTCGGAAGAGCCATAAGGCTGCAAGACCGGCATCAATAAGACTTTGGAACCGTGCGGCCAAGGCACCACAACACGGCGTTGCGGTAGAGCCGTTGGACGTTGGGATCCTCAAAACTCTTCCGGGCACCTATGGTGGTTACGAGGGCGCGGCGGTTTGGTATGCTGTCGATCGTCCAGACCAGGGGGTGGGGACTGCCGCTGAGGCGTCCCTGGTCTTCAGCAGAGAGGACCATGACGTGGTTGTGCCCGCCGACCTCTTTAAAGGTAGCGCGTTGACGGCCTTTCAGGCCCTGTCCGACCATGAGAGGGGTGCACTCGATCCCGAGTGGGTTGGCCGCGTAATGGAAGTCGGGAGTCCAGAATCGTGGTTCAAGGTCCGTCATGACGGGATGCTTTGAGGCCATGACGTAGTTCACCTGGCTCGAATCGTGACCGTGGTGGCCGCGGTATGGTGTTCCAAAGTGGCGAGTTGGGAATGCTCGGTTTTCAGCCTCTAGCTTGGAGCCTTTGGGAAAATCAAAGAGGTGCGTGGTAGTACGGACAGCGATGAAAGGTTTCCGGCTGAGATGTTGATCGAGCGCTTTATATTGGGGCTCTTGGAGGTTCACAAAACGAAGGGAGAGAATCAAAAGGTCAGCTTCGGGAAGGTGCTTGGAGAGATCTGGGAAGTGGTGGGGATTTGTGGCGCGGTTTAGTTGGAGATGAGTGACCTTAAGTTGGTGTTCTTGTTCCAGCTTCTTTCCAAGCTCACTCAGGGATGCTCTCGTCCCGTATTCGGGCTCGCCGGTGAGGATGAGCACTTTGGTGTTCGTTTTGTCGGAGGATAATGAGGTCCTCGCTTCGCCAACGATCATCGTTCCCTGCATAATGCGCCAGTGGCCGGGTACAGTGCAGAGAAAAGGATAAGAGCCGGGTTTCCGGGGAGTGCGAAAACGCAGGATCACCTCCTGATAGGGGCTTGCCATCGGAGAGGCATGGAGAACCTCGGGTAGATCAGGAATCCAATCACGATCGATGGCCTTGGGATCAGCGAGCATATTGTCAACCGCGCGGCCGACCTTTTCCAGTGAGCCGGGAGCGCACAGGACGAGGTTGTGCTGAATAGCATCGGGATTATCCAAGCGGAGCTCGACCGGGGTGTTGGCTGGGAGTCGAATGGAGGATTTATTGAAGCAAAGTTGATCGGAAACAGTAGAGATCTCTACTGGCAGCAATTGCAGGGAGCGAATCCGGCCGAGAGCATCGGAAGCCTTATGGAGGGTGGCGATGTCGCTAAGGAGCCTGGAGGCGAGTTGGAAAGAAAGAGAGCCACGTTTTTCCTCGGGGGTAGCCTCGAGGGCAGGAAGAAGAGTGCGAAGCAGGGTGGCGCTCTCTTGGGGAGGCCAGCTCTCCTTCGGTCGTGCCAAGGCGGCCTCGGCTGCGGCTGCAGTGAGATTCGGATTCAGGACGTGCTTGGCGAGGAGAGTGAAGATCTCAACGTCGTTTCCTGGGATGCGACCGAGGCAGAAGAGGGCGGCTTCCTGCACATCGCGGGGAAGAGAAAGGGCTTTTTGCGCGGGTTCGAGATAGGATTTTTTGAGCTCGAGGGAATTGATCCGGGTGATCGATCGGAGGGCGTCGGGGTCGAGAGGAAAAGAAGGGAGGTGGCTGGATCGAAGCTGAGCGGCGAAGGCGGCTTGGCGGATGCTGGAGCTCTTTGATTTTGATAGGGGCTTAAGAACATCGGGAGAGGAAACCGTGGTGGAGTCTAGGATCGCAAGCCAATCCTGAAGCGAGGAGCGCTCTTCTCGTTCAAGCTGTTCGATGATCTCAATTAATACCTCCTCCTTTGTTCTGGACACCTCACTGGCCAGGTGATGCAGGGCCTTAAGCCGAAGCTCAGAATCCAGTTTGGAGCGGCGGATGAGAGTCTTCAGGACGAGTTCGCTGAGCGGCAGGGCGGCAAGTTTCGCTGGCGGAATCGCCATAGGGTGATTTTCCAGAGCGGGTCCGAGGGCCTTACGGGCGTTGGTGATGGCGAATTTGAGGTAGTTGTCCTGGGGGTAATCGCCTGCCTGTTCGATGACTCTGACTGCGATAGATGGGTCCGCCCAGGTGGAAGAGACCACGGTTTCGAGACGAACCTTCGCATGTGCATCGTTTGCCAAACGAAGGAAATGACGATCGGCGTCGGGAAGATTGTCAGACCAGTGACGGAGCAGATGCGCGGCAGCCGCCCGGCAGTGATAATCGCGGTGGGTAGAGACTCGTTCGAAGAGTTCGGCATTGATCCATCCCCGTTGTTGATGGAGCCAGAGGGCTTCGGTGAGGTGGTGAGCATGGTTGGCGTCTGTCGAATCGAGCGCGGCCAGCCATTTTTTAAGCGCGGGACGGAGAGTCTCTTCGGGCAGGTTCCATAGGACGCGTCGAGCGCGGTATCTGTTGCGATCTTCGTAGGCTTTGAGAAGGTCGAGGAGTTCTTCTGCACTGGCGTCCACGATCTTGGCTGGGGTGTCCAGCGGGCGATTTTTCCAGGTAACCCGCCAGATACGGCCTTTGCTTGAGTCCCGGCGTTCGTCGCGGAGGGAATACTGCATGTGGCCGAGTACTGGATTATACCAGTCGGCGACGTAGAGCGCGCCCTCCGGACCGAGTTCAAGATCGACGGGGATGCACGCTTTGTTGTGTGCTTCAAACACCTTGCCGAGACGTTTATGGCTGTAGGTCGTTCCGTTCTCGGCCCAATCATGGAGCAGAACACCCTGAAAGTTCTTATATTGGTTCGTGAAGACCTTTCCCTGAAACTCATCAGGCCAGTGCCTGCTCGAGATGAACTCCTGACCGCAGTTACGGTTGTCGGAATTGCCGTAACTGGCATTGGCGACGTTACCTGACTCGGGCTGGTTGATGAGAGATGCGTTGTTGTGCCGAGCAACATAGAGATGTTCTCCCCAGCGATTGATGGCGTAGCCCCAGGGGTTTCCGCCGGGTGGAAGCCGGGAAACAATCTCCAGGCGATAAGTTCGCGGGTCGAAGCGGTAGATGGCATTGTCCTTACTGCGGCGTGGCCCGTAGATGGTTTCTACCTGGGTGTGATGAAACACGCTCTCCTGCATGTAGAGTCCTCCGCCTGGACCCCAGACGAAGTTGTGGATGGCGTGGTGGCAATCTTCGCTCCCAAAGCCGTGCAGGAGGATGGTCTCCTGATCGGCCTTGCTGTCGCCATCGGTGTCTGCAAGAAAGACAAGATTGGGCTCCTGAGAGAGGTAGATTCCGTCCTTGCCGAACTCGAAGCCAAGCGGGAGGTAGAGGTTATCGGCAAATACTGTGCGTTTGTCGGCTTTTCCATCCTGATCTGTATCTTCGAGGATCAGGATCTGATCGTTGGTCTTAACGCCGGGAAGCGCGTGCGGATAGGAGGGCATGGTGGCGATCCAGAGACGTCCTGCGGCATCAAAGTTGAGAGCGACCGGGTTACGAAGCTCTGGAAATTCCTGTTCTGAGGCGAAGAGTTCGACCTCAAATCCGTCCGCGATTTCGAACTGGGCCTGTTCCTCCATGGGAGTGAGCGCAGGGGAGGTGCCTCCTCTTTTTCCCGGAAGAGCGAGAGGGATCTCGATGGTGGAGGAATCATCGATCTTGGGTGGAAGGTTTTCGCCGCGGGCGGCACTCCAGATCCGCTGATCTCGAAGGCGGGACATCTGAAGAAGTTTTTTGCGCTCGAGAGGAAAGTTGACCGTGCCGTAGGGGTTTCTGCGATCGCCGTGAATGTAGAAGCTATTCACGGTACGATACCAATCAAAGAAGGTATCGTTCTTTTCCAATACCTCGGTCCGAATTGCATTCAGAGGTGACCCATCAGGTAGAGGCGCGAAGAGCTGTTCCGTGAGGATCGCAGGTGCCAATTTTACGTAGCCCTCTGGGGTGAGGTGGACGCCGTTGATCGTGCAGGGTGCCTCCTTGTTTGTCTGGTACACTCTTCGAGAGGCGGAGTAGAGGTCTACGCAGGGAACTCCGAGTGACTCTGCCACGCGATGCATCGTATCCGTATAGAGGGAAAGCAGGCGGTTTCGTGCAGGGGTATCAGGGACGGTGGATCCCTCACAGGCGAGGGGTGAGTAGAGGACGATTTTGGGAGGCGAATTCCCGTTGTAATTTTTGCTCTTGAGTTCCTTGAGGAAGCTTGCGAGGTCGGTTCCGAATCGGGCAACTCCTTCCTTTCCTCCATAATCCCAGGTTTCGTTGAAGCCATAGCAGGCCAGGATGACGTCGGCGTTTACTTCGGAGAGATAATGATGGATATCGCCGAAATCTTTGGGCCGAGGGCGCAAACTAATGGTGTCAGCTGACCATGCGAGGTTGCGAACGACAAGATTGTGCTCCGGGTAGCGCGCGTGTAGTTGGCTTTCGATCTCACCAAAGTATTGCATTCGCTCGGCGAAGGTGTTGCCAATCCAGACGAGGTGATCACCCTGTTTGAGTTCGAGAGAGGCGGCCTTGGCGGCGCTTGTCGATAATAAGGCCAGGAAAGCGGCTGCTAGGGTGGATCGAGAAAGCATTAGAAGGTTGAGTAGTTAGCAGAATGAATCGCTGTCACCAAATCACCAACTACGGGATTTTCCCGGGGTATGGAAGGAAGCTATTGCGATCTGAGCCGATCCAGCCTGGCGCGGGGAGATGTAGAAGAGCCACCGATGAACTCAAAATATCCTCTAGCATTCGAGGTCGAAGATGGTTTGGGCTCGTTGAAGTAATTGGTCGATACGTTCAGCTTGGCGCGGATTAGGCATAATCGAGTGGCGACGGAGGTGCCAGCCAGCCATCGCAAGGGGAGTCCAGCGAAGGAAAAGCGGCAGGCTCTTGCGCTCAGCCGGATCGAGAGATCGCCCAGTTTCGTATCCCGCAAGGAAGTTGCGGGCGAGGTTTGGATGCCATTCTTCGTCGATGTAACAGAACCCATGCATCGTCATGGCAAGGTCGAAGAGGTAGTGGTCGACACAGGCTTCCTCCCAGTCAAGAACCGCCACTAAGTTATTTCTTCGGAAGATGGTATTATCGGGAAAAAGGTCTCCGTGTACCAGGCCGCTCGGAAGACTCAAATCCTGTAGCTCGGGTGTCAGTCTCTCCATGAGCTGCAGGAAATCCCGGGCTGAATTCGTCCCGGTATCCCGTAGAGATTTAGCAATGGTGAGAGTGTTCTGCAAGGAGAGCAGGTTCTCGTAATCCTGATTCTCCCAAGGGCGCTCAGGGAGCTGATGGAGCCGAGCTGCTATTCCTCCCATTGTGTGCGCGATTGCGGGTTGTGGCACCGGTTCCTCACCCTCCACGAAGGGAAATGCGACCCATGGGGAAGGGCATTCCTGACTCGATATGGATCGGGCCCTTCCATCAGGATCGCGAAGGGGAGGAACGACCGGAAGGCCCTGCGCGTTCAGCCAGTCGATCAGGCGAAGCTCGTGGTTGATCTTCTCTTCCGGTTGTTCGGTATAGCGACGCAGAACGTAGGCTCCCAGTTCGGTTTCGAGTCGCGCGTTGAAGTTCGAATAGCCTTGATGCGACAGAGCTTCGAGCTTCCGGATCTTCCCAAGATCGAACTGTCGGCAGACCTGTTCTCCGGTGGACCAGAGTTCGGACCGCGAGGGAGGGACAATCATACCGATGCAGTCTCCTCTCCCGCCCGTAGTACGTCACGCTCGCAGTTTCTCAATCGCATCCCGTTTTCACTCCCTGGGCGCCCGGGAATCACCCGCAAGTGCGTTTGCTGACGGACTGGGTTTTACTTGGGGAGGGAAAGTTCGAAAACGATAGGGCGATGATCGGAGGCAAGGCGCTCATCGTGCACTTCGGTGAGTGGCGGATTTACGAAGGAAAGGCCCCGGGTCATGAAATAATCGATTTCGATGCGGGGCGAGGGCGACGGGAAGGTCTTCGCATTCTTTTTTTTGGGAAGGATGAGAAAGCCCGAAGCGCTGAGCCTTGCCAGTGATTCTGCTTTCGGCTTGGCGTTGAAATCGCCTGCCAGAATGACGGGGTGCTTGCGCTTCTTGAGCCCTGCGATGAGGTCGTTTACCTGCGCTACCCGGAAGGCCTCCTTCGTCCAGTCATTGTGAATGCTGACAAAGGAGAAGAGGGGGCCTTTATCAGTGGGTCGGATAGTCACTTCAAGCGCGCAGCGGGGTTCCGCCCCGGGAGCGAGTTGGTGGCGGATGGATTTCTGAACAGGAAAGCGGGAGAGGACGGCCAGCCCGTACTGCCCTCCCTGAAAGTCCATGAACTTACCGAAGCGGTGATGCATTCCCAGCAGGGCTCCAAGGGCTGCAGCCTGGTCGACGTTTCCAGAGCGAGTGCAAGTATGGTCAATCTCCTGAAGAGCTACCAGATCTGGCTTAAGCTTGCGCAGGACGGACGCGATTCGCCTCAGGTCCACCTTGTTGTCCATGCCGCGGCCATGCTTTATGTTGTAAGCAACCAGTCGGAGCTTGGTAGACTCCGCTGCCTCGAGAGAGGGCCTGCCCATGAAAAAAGCAGAGGCGACCAGAAAGAGTGTACTCAGAAAACGGATTAGACGCCGATCGTTCACTTCAGAGCTTTAGTCTAAGCCGGCGGATTTGTCACTGGGAAGATCTACTCGATCTCAGCTTCACCAAAGAGAGCTTCGCCTGATAGGATTTCCCAGTTTCGCCGATCCACGCACGCTGTCTCCACGCAACGCCACGTGGCGCTTCCTGCGGGGTTGTCGTCGCACTCGCTGAATGAGCTTATCTTATCGTGGTAAGAAGATCAGGGAGTGGACAGTCTGAAGTAGTTCTCGGAAACCTCGCTGACTGAAAACACCATTTCGCGAGTTGCTTGAGAATCGGGAACGTTTTGCCAGGAGTCGGGAGTCAGGTTGGCCGAATGCTGCAGGATCGCGTCCGTGTTGTCCCAACGGATCGTGATCAATCCGTCGACGGGACCTTCAATGGTGAGTTCTCCCAGATTGGCGGGAAGAATTTCAGGCTCACGGACCATATCACCGAATTGGTCGAGGGGCAGGAGGTAGTTTCCAGTCTCCCGGATGTAGCGGATGTGATTGTCCCGAAAACCGGCCTCATTGTCTTCACCGTTGATGGCGAATTTATATTCGACCTTCTTCGATTGACCGGCGAGGGCTTGGAACCTGATAGTGTAGATTCCATCTCCGGCCATGGCATCTCCCGACTCTATCGTGCCGTCGTCGAGAAGTTCGAAATCGTCTGACGGGAATGGCCATTCCCACCAGGTAAATCCTGCAAATTCACCATTGATGTAGACCCTGTCCGTTTCCAAATTGAAGGAGGTTCCATTCAGAGTCACGGCGTTGTTCATATCGACGGTAATGACGACCTCGGTATCCTCGGCGAGATTGGCATCTGGGCCAATATCGTTGAAGTAGCGGACGGGAAGCGCCTGGGGGCCCTCCTGGCTGAGGATAAATGTGCGATTACTGCCATTCTCCCATTGTCCGCCGTTGTAGATATACTTGTATTCGACGCTGTCCCCGGAAGCCATTGAGGTGATGATCGTTGTCCCTGTGTAGATCGGCGATCCTTCGGAGATGGCCTCAAGTTCGAATCCGGGTGCCCAGTTGTTGAATGCACCACGGACCTCCAACCAATCGAATTCGGGCAGAAAAAGACCGTCCTGAAGGAGCTGAGACATATCGACCTGAAAAGTAACTTCGATTCCTCCACCAGGATCCATGGTGAGATCATCGAAAAACACAGTGTCGAGAACTTGTCCGCCACTCTGGTAGATAAATCTGCGATTACCGTTCTCGCCCGGACCGACGTTGCCCTCCCAGATGTCGCCAGAGGTAGCGCTTCCAATGAAAAATTTGTAGTCGAATTGAGTGCCTTCGAAGTCAAAGATCCCAATCTCGGCTTCATAGACCGAGTTGTTTTCAGCCACGGGGGTTAAGTCGGTTCCAGACCAGCCATTGAAGGGTCCCCGCACAAGGAGTTGATCGTTGTTCGGGTCGTAGCGGCCAATCGCGATTTGAACCGACATATCGACCCGAAAGGTGGTGGTCTGCGCGATGGCGAGAATAGGAAAGAGGCTAGTTAGCGCAACCAAGCTAAGCTTGAAGAGAGCATATTTCATCTTGTTGGTGTAGCGCTGAGCAAGGAGGAGGGAAGAGAAAAGAGAAAGTTCCTGAGATCAGGACCCCGTTGAAATCGACAGCTTATGTCTGCAGCTTCTTGCGACCTCATGGGAATGAAGCCCAATCACCTGACCTGCTTCTATGGGGGCCGGATCGCAAGCTGGTGGGGCCGACGGTAGCCCAGTTCATTCTGGAAGTCCTTACCGAAGGAGCCCGCCGTTAATGGAGGGAAGAAGAGGGCTACTCCTGGCGGGCGCATTTCAACATCACGGCTTGGTGGTTATCTCAAGGCGGAGAAATTCGCGTTCGCTAGTCGATATTGCGTGGTTACTCACAAACCAGACTGAGCTTGTGCCGTCGCCATTATTTGTGCGTCCGAGATAGAGGGGGCCGTCTGTCCAGTTGACGAGGTCGCCAGAACTCTCACCACGGAATGAGATTTCATCTGCACCAATCTGTTGCTGGAAGACCATTGCAGCAAAGAGCTGTCCATCGGTTTCGACAATAGCTGATTCGACCTGATCTGTTGCGTCAAAGATATTGGGATCGTGGCCCGTGGCGAATTCGAGAAGGGAGGCGCTGCGGTCACCATCGTCGTCAAGAGAGAGGTCTAGCACTCTATTGGTCACCATCCAGGTGGCGAGATCGATAGTGTC
>JAQWTV010000160.1 GCA_029242545.1 Roseibacillus sp. | reverse complement strand
TAACCAATCGGTTCGGGAGGCGCCCCCTGTTTGGCTCGCTCTGCGACAATGTCCCCGATGGCCGCCGGTCCGGAGGATGGGAATTCCTTAAAATGACTACAGACCCATGGTCTTGTTTTTGAATTCAGAGCCGGGGTTTCTCGAGTCCCTCAGGCGCGTCCAACTCAGGCTTTTTCAGAGTGTCTTCATTGTCCTCTCCCGGTATTGCGATTTCCTGCAAGCGGGCCTTCCACACCACTTCGCCGGCGAGATTGATTACCGCGCGTTCGTGCAGTTGTTCGAGGGAAATGTGTGCGAAGCCCCCCTTGAATGGTGCCGCCCTCGAAAAATTCGGTGAAATGATAATTTCACCTGTGCGCGAAAGATATCCAAAGTTTTGAGTCTTCATGTCCCGGACGACTGCCAGTCCATCAAAGAAACCTCGATCCACATAATATTCATCAGGAATGTCGGCTATAAATTCTCCAGTGGACCGTCGCAGAATTCCATATCGAGGTTTTCCAGCGACGCGTCTTGTTCTTCTTGCTACGATTGCGTCGCTTTCAGAATTTTCATATTTGCGTTCAATCTGCCATTCGCCTTTGTCCTCCATCAGCCATTTGCCATCACGGTCCATCAGGCGCCCATCCACTACCGCGGCGCCATTGATAAATTTCCCAACCCTCCGAAACGGTCCTTCGGCAATGATTTCTGCGTTTGTATCAATGATCGCCCATTCCGATGATCTGATGTCGAGAGCTACCCCTGCGCGACCCTCAGAGAAGTCGTTGACCACAAGGTCTTCAAAAGCGTGCAGGAGGTTGCCTTGATAATCGATGAGGGTCCAAGTGCCGTTGCCTTGTCGCTGTGCTCCCGATCCTGGAAGATCGCCGGCTTCAAGATTCACCCACGCTCGTTCGCTATTGAATGGACGCCCGGCAGCAAATTTAGTCCTGATGAAGGGCTTTCCATCCTTTCTCAGGTATTGAACGTAGGCCTCCTCTCCGGTTCCGTAGCGTGCGACTACAATCGGTGCGTCCGAGCCTGCAGTTAATTGGGGAGATCCCGATCTGGACACTCCGAATAAAGCCATGCCTTCAGAATCAAGTAGCCCTGGATATGGGCCTTCCACGATAGCGAAATCCCAGAGTCCGCTTGCGAAGCCATCCTGATTGATCTTGCGGATGGCTCTTCGGAATGCCCGCTGGCCGTTCTTGTTGATAAAGTAGGATTCATCGCGCTGCAGTTTTTCGTTCCAGTCTGTGACCGCGATAAGTGGTTTTTCCGGGAGACTTACCGGAGATAGTTTTGCTGCCGGATGCTCCGTGATGTATTTCTGGTCATCAGGACTTAGGCGGCCCAAAGCAACCGTTACCATCTTTCCGCCGTCCATCCGCAGATTCACCATGGATTCCCCATTAAATCCCAAGAATTCCGCCGTGATCTTGCGGCCCTTCACGTCGGTGAATTCTCTCAATTCCGCCCAAAGCGGTGATATTCCCGTGAGGAGGGCTGCGAGCCCTGAAAAGTAGAGGGTCAATAGCAAACGATTCACAAACCAATAGGAAGCAATGGAGTCCACGGAGGCAAGTCATTCCCCACGCTGAGTAAGGTAAAGGTATGCAAAAGGGCAGGTTGCGGTTAATCGCTTCGGTGAAAAGTAGTCGCTGCCGAAGCCTTCTAATCCATTCCCCGGAGATAATGCCGGCCCCTCCCTACCGGTCTATTCTATTGCTGATTAGAGGCTATCGGGCTCCTGCAGCAGTTCGTTCAGACGGTTGAGCAGCATTCCTGCTCCTCCTCCGTCGACCACCCGGTGGTCAAAAGTCAATACGAGGTCTGCCTCCGTTACGGGAATAAATCCGCCTTCTTCCTCGGACCAAAAGGGTTTCTTTTTTCCGGCCCCCATTCCAAGGATCAGGGTCTCACTCGGCAGTGGAATGGGCGTTCCCCACATCAGGCCAAAGGTTCCAAAGTTTGTAACCGTTGCGATTCCGCCGCCGGTGTTCTCTTCCGGAACACGTCGCTCCCGGGCCTTTCGGATCAGCTCCTGGTATTCATCCATTAATTCTTCGATGGTCCTGCTGTCGACTTTGCGCAGGACGGGTACTAGGACGCCATCCTCTACCTGAACAGCGACTCCGATGTCTAATGCCCGAGGGTGAACGATTTGTTCGCCGATAAGGTAGCCGGCAGTCGCGGGTTCCTCGGCCAGGGCTTTCCCGAATGCCCTGAGGAGAAAAATTGTGAGGGGAGGTTTTGGGTCGAGGCTTCGGCGGTAGTTGAGAAGATTGTCCAGAGCGACGGGGCGCCCGACGGATGCCAGGGGGCGAGTCCAACTTCTCCTCATGGAGTCAGCAACTGACAACCTCATAGGAGAGGCTTGGCTGTGGGGCCAGCTGTCGATGTAATCCAGAAATTGCTCGAGATCCCCGACGGTTACCCTTCCCCCAGCTCCGCTTCCCACAATGGCAGAGATGTCCGCAGCGCGGAGACCGAGTTCATCCATTCTCGCCTTCATGCGTGGGGAAATGTAATGAGCTCCCTTCATTCCGGCGGGCACGGCGAGCCCCCGGATGCTGGGTTCTACCGCCCGTGGCTCGTGAGCGCCGCCTTCTGGAGTCGCGAAATGGGCTCGAGGCTCATCTGCGGGCTCTTCAGCCGGAGCGGACTCAGAGGGGTCCTGTGAGCTGGTTCCCTGAACGCCCGTCCTCTCAGCTTCCTCCTCGGACACATCGAGAAGTCCGAGCACTGTGCCGACTGGGTAGCTCACTCCTTCCTCGACCAGTAATTTCTGGACAGTTCCCTTGCAGAGGGTCGTGACGCCCATAGTTGCCTTATTGGTCTCGACCTCGATGACTTCCTGGTCAGCAATCACTTGATCGCCGATGGCAACATTTAATCGAATAATGGTAGCTTCGGCGATGGATTCGCCGAGCTGAGGCATAAGAATGGGAACTTCCGGCATGAGAGAGGGCTGGTGGAGCTAGAGCTGGAGTAGATTACGGATTGCGGCCGCAATTGACTCAAGAGTTGGGCGGTGCGCTTCCCAGAGGTTGGGGTGATAGGGCACAGGGGTATCACGGGAGTTGAGTCTCTGAGGAGGGGCATCGAGAAGATGAAATCCGTCGCTTGTAACCCTCGATACAACTTCCGCGGTTACACCTCCCCAAGGGAAAGCTTCGCCGACTGCAAGAAGGCGGCCCGTCCGGGCAACCGAGGCGATCACGGTGTCTGTATCTAACGGTTTAACACTACGGAGATCAACAACTTCGATTTCCCAGCCTTCTGAGGCTAGGAGGTCAGCAGCCCGGAGGGCTTCGTGAACCATGGCACTATAGGCGACAACGGTAGCATGCTTGCCTGCGCGAACAACCCGAGCATGCCCGATTGGTAGTGGATCCTTTCCATCCTTTAACTGGTCAGCCTTCAGCCACCGGTAAAGGAATTTGTGCTCGAAGTAGAGGACGGGATCGTCAAGTGCGACGGACTCTATAAGCATTGAGTAGGCGTCCGCGACGGTTGCCGGAGTGAGGATAACGAGTCCGGGATAATAAGCGTAGACGCTCTCCATCATCTGGCTGTGAAACGGACCGGATCCAGGCGTGCCTCCAGATGGAAGACGAACGGTGATCGGCGATGGCACTCCGGTCCGGTAGAACTGGGTTGCGGCTTGGTTAACGATCTGGTTGAAGCCCACTGACGAAAAATCAGCGAACTGCATTTCAATAATCGGGCGCATCCCTTCGAGGGCCGCTCCAACTGCAAGTCCGATCATGGCATCCTCGCTTATGGGTGAATCAAGAACCCGGTCGGGAAAGAGCTTCTTGAGGCCCTGAGTAGCTTTGAATGCTCCGCCGAAATCCCCAACGTCCTGACCATAGATAAAGACGCGCTCATCGGATGAGAGAAGCTCGTGTTGAGCCTCTCGAATCGCATCAATGTAGGTGATCTCTCCCATTATGAGACAGGGGCTATTTCCGTGGATGCATATACGGCCCAGTCGTCGGCGAAGGGATCCGGAGCGGGCTCCTTTTGGGCCTGCGCCACAGCTGCCTGAACCTCTTCAGCTGCTTCCTTCTTCCACTCCAGCAACTCTGCGTCCGTAATCAGCCCGGTAGACAGTAATTGTTGCTCTGCTACCTCCATGCAGTCCCGGCCAACTGGTGAGTTTCTGAGTTTCTCGGGAACGTAAGACGCATCGTCGTGCTCTCCATGTCCGCTGAGACGAAGGGCGTTGGCTACCACAAGCTGGGGTCCCCCGCCCTCTCGGGCGTTACTCACAGCTTTTGAGATGACGCGAAGGGTTGCGCTAAGATCTGTTCCATCGACCTCGTAGCCCGGAACTCCATACCCGACGGCTCGATCGACAAGAGATTTACATGCGAACTGACGGTCGTTTGGGGTCGAGTAAGCGAACTGATTATTTGTGAGGACAACGACAAGGGGTAGATTTTCAACTGCGGCAGTGTTCATTGCTTCGTGAAAAGAGCCCGTGGAGCTTGCTCCATCTCCGACACTGGCTGCCCCCACCACGCCATCGAGGCACCCCTTAATCCTCCTGGCAAGAAGCATCCCGGCGACGACGGATACCATCGCGCCCAGGTGGCTAATCATAGCGGGAAGGCCATTGTTCGGACGGCCGCGGTGAATATTGCCGTCGCGCCCCCGGGAGGGTCCCTTGACAGAGCCCAGATAGGAGCGGGTCGCATCGAGCATAGGCTCACCGAAGGCTGTTCTCCCGGCTTGATCTCGAATGAGAGCACTGAAGATATCGTGATCCCACGATAGGCAGGATCCTATCGACGCGCTGATCGCTTCCTGCCCTGGCCCGATATAAACTCCACCAACAATCTTCCCTGCCTTGTAAAGGCTCGCGAGCTTGGACTCGAGAGTCCTCGCCACCACCATTGCCCGGAATGTCCGGCGGAGTTGGCTTTCCCAAGTCTCTGCCACTTTGGCGGCTTTGGAATCCCGTTCGAGCTCAGGCACGGGCTTTATTTAAGAGGCGTTCCGGCCGATTCGCAACGTGTTTTACCCCTCGAGGCTAAGGCCGTCGAGTTTCTCGTTGCATGCAACCTTGACTCAGCCCTAAAAACCACCGGAATGGCTATGGAAAAACCAACTCTGCTCGTTCTCGCTGCTGGTATGGGGAGCCGGTATGGAGGCTTGAAGCAGATCGACCCAATGGGGCCTGAGGGTGAGACGATTTTGGATTATTCAATCTGGGACGCGGTTCAAGCAGGCTTCCGCAAGGTGGTTTTCGTGATCCGGGAGGACTTCAAAAATGATTTTCGGGAAGCGGTTGGCAATCGTATTTCCAACTACGTTGAGGTGGATTATGCGTTTCAGAGGATGGAGGATCTGCCGGGCGGACTTGGAGTTCCGCTCGGGCGAAAGAAGCCGTGGGGAACGGCTCATGCGGTCTATTCAGCGAGAGAGGCGGTCACCTCTCCCTTCGCGGTGATCAATGCAGATGATTTTTATGGCAGTGACGCCTACTTAAAGTCTGCGCGGTTCCTTTTTCCGGCTTCGGAAGAAAAAAGAGACGCTTCCTCTTGCTGCCTTGTCGCTTACGGTTTGGGTAACACCCTTTCAGATCATGGAGGAGTAAATCGGGGGATCACCTCTCAGACTCGGGATAAAAAGCTCGAGCTGGTAGAAGAAGTTACCGGTATAACTCGAAACGAAACCGGTGAAATTAAGGGGGTCGCTCTTGATGGATCCGAGCGGTTACTCGGTGAGGACACAGCTGTCTCGATGAACTTCTGGGGGTTCTCCCCTCTTATTTTTGACCAGCTGCAGGCAGAGCTTTCTCACTTCCTGGCTTCCTGCGACGACCTCACTTCTGCGGAATGCCACATCCCCACCCTGGTGGATTTGCTGCTAAAGAAAGGAGAGGTCTCGTGCCGGGTGATTACAACTGGAGGGAGCTGGTTTGGAGTGACGCACCGGGAGGATAAGCCAATGGTTATGAATGCAATTGGCAGCCTCGTGAAGCAGGGCGTCTACCGAAGCCCCCTCTGGAAGTAACGCGCTTTTCGGTGACTCCTAGCCGAGGGCGAAGTGCAAAAAAAACCCCGGGGAAATCAACTGTCCCGGGGTTTCTGGTTTGGGGAATCGGTTGCGAACTTACATATCGAGAACTGTCGGAACTGTGCTCGAGCTGATAGCAGAGCGGTGCGCTGGTTCCTGTTGTACTCCGTTGAAGACGCCTCGTTCTGCCGGGGAGCCCAAAGAGGAGATCTCATAGATGATGACCTCACGGCCCTTGCCAGTATCTGCCGTCTTTCGTGACAGCCTTGACCCGAGAAGTTGCTCCATCATCTGGAGTTCCATCCGGATTGCGTTGGGGTAGGTTTCAAAAATAGCAGACATCGGATGATGGTATTCCTCAATTCGGAGTCCGTCCTGAGCTTCATAGGTGCACTTACTGAAGCAGCCCTCAGAATCACGAAGCTCTGCAAGCTTGGTCGCCTTTTCAGCAAGGGAATTTCTTCCCTTCATTCTTTCGGCCCACCGCTGCCGCTGATCCTCAAAGTGATGGAACAGCATTTTCTCTGGAGCAGATTCGCCGTAAAGTTGCCTTATACCCTGTAAAAGATTGAGGGTCAGGGACACCCCTGCCTGGGGGAATAATTCCTCACAGGCCTCGGTAAGCCGGTAAAGTTTCTCAGGGCGTCCGACTTGGGTGCGAGGTACTCGCCAAGTCTTTAAATACCCTTTTTTCTCAAGGTTGACGCAGTGCTGTTTGACTCCCATGTAGCTCATTTGGAGCTGCTTTGCTAACTCCGAGACCGCCATTCCGTCGGATCTCTTCAGTGCTTCAAGAATTTCGGCGTATGTGGGGCGTGCAATATCACGCAGTGCTTGTGAAAACATGTGTAAGACTCTTTGTTCCTATAGTTAAGATGCATTAACCGTAAAGATTACCGTTTTTTTGTCAACCGGCTTTTGACAAGTGCCGCTCGTCCCATAGTTTAGGGGTTTCTGATGCCAGACATTGATTACGACTCCGAGGTTTCCTTTACCTCCGCAGCGCCGGGCTACTGGTCCACGCAGGGTGTTTCCGACGAGGACTGGTCCAATCATCGTTGGCAGATGAGAAACCGGGTCGAGAGCTTGGAAGAGGTGGAAAGCTACCTCCAGTTGTCTGAGGATGAGCGTGCCGGAATTCTGCTCACTGGCACGAAATTGGCCTCAGCGGTCACCCCGCACTTCTTCAACTTGATAGAGGCGGACAATCCAGACTGCCCGATTCGCAGGCAAATTATCCCTCAGGTTGCAGAAACCTTTGAGGATCCGACGGAGATGGCCGACCCATGTGGCGAGGATAGCCACATGCCTGTGCCAGGTCTCGTTCATCGCTATCCAGACAGGGTTTTACTTCTCGTCATCGATCGCTGTGCCTCCTATTGCCGATATTGTACTCGCTCAAGAGTGGTTTCAGGGGTTGGTGAACAGCATCTGGAGACCAAACTGGAAGCTGCTTTCGAGTATCTTGAAAATACGCCGCAGGTGCGAGATGTCCTCCTCTCTGGCGGGGATCCCCTCCTTCTATCCGATAACAGGCTAAAGAGAATTCTTTCTCGTCTCCGAAGTATTGAGCACATTCAGTTCGTCAGGATTGGCAGTCGGATTCCAATCTTTCTTCCTCAGCGAATTACGCCTGCTCTGTGTGATATCCTACGGGAATTCCACCCGCTGTTCTTATCGGTTCATACCAATCACCCTCGGGAGCTAACCTGTGAAGTAAGGGATGCGCTTGGTCGTCTTGCTGATGCCGGTATCCCGCTCGGTAACCAGTCCGTTCTCCTCAAGGGGGTCAACGATAGCGTGGAAGTGCAGCGCGCCCTGGTTCACAAGCTCCTGCTCTGCAGGGTGAAACCCTATTATCTTTATCAGTGCGATCTCATCAAAGGGTCTGCTCACCTGCGCACTCCGATCAGGAAAGGCTTGGAGATTATTGAGGGGCTCCGGGGCCACACCACCGGGTATGCGATCCCACAATTCGTGATCGACGCGCCGGGGGGCGGCGGGAAAATTCCTCTCAATCCGGATTATGTCCTTAATAGCGACGAGGACAAAACTCTGTTGCGCAACTACGAGGGCAAGGAGTTCATGTATTCTGAAGGACAGGAACTGAGCAAGTTGCTGATGTGATTGAGGGGATTCGGTAGATGTTATCTTAAAAGAAGCATCGGCTGGCGGGTTGGAGCGGCGCGGAGACGTTTCAGCTTCCCAGATTATCTTGGATGCCTTATGGTTTGTCGTGGCCTCTCAATAGGCGGCCCTCTCTCCCGTGAATGACTTCGCCAAAGCCAAAATCCTCTTTGCGCTCGCGCTCGTTGCGGTTCTTTTCGCTATTCACTCGGTGGCGCGGGATTTCAGTCACGAGGGGATTTCCTTTTTCGGGGTCGTGGTGCAGTTCCGGTTTATTTATTTCATGATGCTCGGTCTCCTGGGCTGTGTGATCTATTTCTATGCGATTGATTTCATAACGGACAATCCTCTCGGGATCGCTCATCGGGTGGGCAATCTGTTTTACGCTATCACCCTGCTTTTTCCTCCGGTGTTTGCGATTGTGTTCTTATCGATCAAGGTTGCTGAGGGTGTAGTTTGGATTTCAAGCTCCCCTCTCGCGGGAGAAATTTCCAAGTTGGCGATTGCCTTGATTGCCAGTGGGGCCGGCCTTTTGATTGCCAAGATTGCCTCTGCGACGCTGAACCTCAGGGATCGGCAGCATACAGTCGATCGTCTCGCCTTTGAGTCGAGGGCGCACCTAAAGCGAGCGGAGGAGTTAATGGAGGCGGGTCATTATGACCTCGTGGCCCTCGAAGGATACCGCTGCGTAGAGAGTGTTCTGCAGCGCTCCCTGCTGAACGACAATGTTCACGTGCCAAGCACACGGCCTAACCAACTCATTCCTACTGCCTCAAAGGCCGGAATCATTCCGGAGGATCTTGTGGGGATCTTTCACGAGCTGCGCATAGCCCGGAACCGGGCAGTGCACACAAGCGATCAGTTTTCAGGAAAAGATGCGTCATGGTTTCTTGCCACGACCAAGAAGATGGTTTCCTCGCTTCGGGCCTCAAGAAAGGCTGAGGAGATGAGTGCTTTTGTAGAGGTTGCCCCCTGCCCTGCGGCATCATCAGCAGAGAGTCATTCCGTCAGTGAATCAGCGAATACCAAGGTAGCAGACGTAGCTGGCGTAACCGAGAAGAAGAATGACACCTTGCCTCCTCCCGAGAAGGCTATCCCGCCAGACGAAAGGGAAAACCAGCAAAGTGAAGGCCAGCATTACCCCGAGGTCCCAGTTTTGTAGTTCGGAGGTTCGGCCCAGGGGTGAAATACTCGAGGTGAGTCCTACCACGCAAAGGACATTGAAAATGCAGGACCCTACTGCGTTGCCAAGAATGAGGTCTCCCTGTCGTCGTAATGCTGCCACGATTGAGGTCGCTAGCTCTGGTAAGGACGTGCCAAAGGCCACGATCGTCAAGGCGATGGTTGCTTCCGGGACATTAAAATGACGTGCGATGTTGCTTCCACCCAGCACTAACCGGTCCGCTCCAATCACGAGGGCCCCAATGCCGACGACGAGGAGTCCGATGTTAGCGAGGGTTCTCTTCCCTGAGGTCTTGAGGGGTTCCTCTTTATTTTCATCCTTCAGAGCTTGTTCACCTGGCCCACTCCTTCTCGCCTGACGCAAGCTGATTGCGGTATAGGCGATGACGGCGGCAAAGAGGCAAAGGCCCTCGAGTTGTTGAATTTTACCGTCAAGCAGGAGCAGGATAAATACAATGGAGATGATGAGCAGAAAGGGCATCTCTCTCTGAATGACCTGCCGATGGACCGATATGGGTCGGATTGCTGCCCCAACACCGAGAATGAGCGCGATATTGCAAATGTTGGACCCAACAACGTTTCCGAGAGCGATGTCGCCCTTGGGCGGATTCAGGAGATTTGCCTTCAGGCTGACCAGGAGCTCTGGCGCACTTGTTCCAAAGGCTACGACCGTAAGTCCCACCACCAGAGGGGATATCCCCATCATGAGAGAGATCTCCCGGGCCCCCTTAACCAGCCATTCTCCTCCAAGATAAAGAAGGGCCAGGCCAACGGTAAGCCAGAGACAGTCTGCGAAAAGGTCCACTTCGGGATACCCTGTAGGAACGTTCTCGAAACTCTACTCAAAAATCCCACCCGAATTCCATTTCACTTGTACGGCGGAAACGCTAATTCCCCGTCATGACACAGCACCGTATCGCAATTCTTCCCGGAGACGGGATTGGCCCTGAAGTCATGGACGAGGCCCTCAAGGTCCTTCAGGTAACTGCTGAAAAACATAACTTTGAGATTGCGACTGAGGAGTTCCCGGTGGGAGGGGCGGCGCTCGATGCGACCGAAAACGCCACCCCGTTACCGCAGGAGACTCTGGAGGGATGCGAGAACGCATCCGCAATCTTGTTCGGGTCAGTCGGAGGCCCAAAGTGGGAGAATCTTCCGCCAGACATCCAACCGGAACGCGGTGCTCTTCTTCCGCTCAGGAAGCACTTTGGCCTTTTTGCAAACTTGAGGCCAGGGGTCTGTCACCCTGCTTTGATCGATGCTTCACCGGTGAAAAACAGTCTTATCCCCAAAGGGTTTGATGTCCTTTGCGTGCGCGAGCTCACGGGGGGAATTTATTTCGGCACTCCCAAGGAGCGGCGGGAGGAAGGCGGCGAGGAGATCGCGGTGGACACAATGGTCTACCGAACAAGTGAAGTTGAGCGGATCGCAAGAGTCGCTTTCCAGGCGGCGATGACACGAGATAAGCGGGTTTGTTCGGTCGACAAGGCAAACGTGCTGCAGAACTCGGTGTTATGGCGCGAGACAGTGATCAGGGTGGCAAGAGACTATCCGGAGGTCCAGCTCTCTCACCTTTATGTAGACAATGCTGCCATGCAGTTGATCCGCTATGCGCCCGACTACGACGTGATCGTGACCGGTAATCTCTTTGGTGATATCCTGTCTGATGAGATGGCCATGATCTCGGGTTCTCTTGGGATGTTGCCAAGTGCAAGCCTTGGGTCTCCGGATGATGACGGGTTGAATTTTGGACTTTATGAGCCAAGTGGAGGATCGGCGCCGGATATCGCCGGTCAGGGCATTGCTAATCCAATTGCTCAGATTCTATCTCTTGCGATGCTGCTTCGCTATTCTCTTGGAGAGAACGCAGCCGCCGATAGCGTTGACAAGGCAGTGGAAGAGGCGATTTCGGCGGGCTACCGGACCGGAGACATTTTTAGCGGGTTGGAAACCGAGAAGAGGGTTAATACCGGTGAAATGGGGAATGCGATCGTGGAACGCCTTTAGGGAAATCGGATATTGTCTGCTATTGGGCGGATCAGAAAAGAATCTGATAGGATCTCGAAGCTTAACGGTTTCCCGTCCGGTCCACGAATAGGACCTGAGGGTTTATCCCTCGTGAAGACGGTGGGATCAATGTGACTCCTTAGGTCAAGGGGCTATAATTTGGCGTGTAGGAACTTTAGTTAAGAAATATAAACTATCTACTAGCCAAAAATGATCCGTTTGGGTATCTTACCCCTAGGTCCCCTGCACTTTTTTACCTTCACCCGAAAATATGCCATGGCTGCCGGAACTGAACACACACAACACCTTCGTCTGAGGGAAACTCAGATGAGTCTGAGAGATGAGCACCAGGCCTCGCCCGCAGGTGAGGACTTCGAGGGACAGCTTCGGGAGGCACAGCAGCAGTTAGAAGTGCTGCAGCACCAAAGGGAGCAGCTCGAACAGCAGAAGTGCGAGATGGATGAGTTGAATCGCCGCAAGGAGGAGTTCCTTAGTGGTCAGATTGAAATTACAGAGCGTCTTTCAACCTCTGTGACATCTATTGACCGGGAGCTTTTTGAGTTGCGGCAGGAGCTTGAAGATCTTGAGCAGACGCGGCAATCATTTGCTGCCCATCTGACGCGGATTGAGAAAGTAGAGCCGGAGGGCTGGCAGAGGGAGGCTTTCAATGGGGAGCTGACCCGGGCATTGGCAATGCTCGATCAGGCTGAGGAAGAGTTTGACAGTGCAGTGGCGCATTTCTCCGGCGGGCGCGCCGGAGGCGTATTTGGATCCCTGTCAGGAGGCCCCAAGCCTCGTGCAGGCTATGGCTTTGGCGCTGGCTTGAAGGCGGGATTCGCCTACAACCTTCCTCTTCTTCTGCTGGGCGTTCTTGCCCTTATCATCTTGCTCTACAAGTAGATGGGTTTCTTTCGAAAAAAACCGCAATCGAACGGGTCGCTTACCGTCCGTGAAGAAAAGCTTCTGGCTCGAATCAGTGAGCTTGAGGATTTTATCGAGGGGGCACCAGAGCGCATCCGCATAGAGATGGAGAAGGAAATCTCAACCATGCCCCCTCCGGATGATCTGGATGACCGGCGGCGGGAACATAAGTTCTATTCCCGATTGAGCCGCGGTGAGATCCGCAATGAGCACCGTTATCAGACCCGGAGTGCATTTGTCTTTCTCCTCCTCGTTATGGGGATTCTCGGACTTACGTTGTGGATCTATTCGGTGCTTCAGGCCGTGTAGAGGCCCGCAGAATGCGGAACCTGGATGTTTCTGGATGGCCCCTTCGAAGAATTACCTTTAAACCCGGAAGTATCTCCCGAAGATTCCAATCGTGAGCGAAAAAGGAGCCGGTTCCCCAGAGATCGATGTCAGATACACGGCGGATTTGGCGAGGTTAAGCCTTACCGATGAAGAGGTAGCGCGTTTTCAGCACCAGTTCGGCGATATTCTTAAGTTGGTGGACACTCTGACGACCCTTGACGTGGAAGGCGTCGAGCCCACTGCCCATCCGGCTCCGGTGCTCGATATTACAAGGGAGGATGAAGTCCAGGCGGGACTCCTAAGGGATCAAGTTCTTGAAAATGCCCCGGACAATGCCTTGAACCAGATCAGAGTGCCAAAAGTGGTTGATGCCTAAGTTCGCGTCGTGAATCTTGCCAGCTACAGCATCGCAACCTTGCGAAGAATGCTTCTCCATGGGGAGACGACCTCCCGTGAGATTGTCGAATCTGTGGCTACTGCAATCGCTTCTCGGGACCACACAATTGGAGGATACCTCAGTTCGGACTTCGAACGGGCAGTGGTGGAGGCAGAAGCCGCCGATCTCTCCCTCCCTCTTGGGGGGATACCTATTGCCTTGAAGGATAATATCAACGCTGAGGACCATCCGTGTAGCTGTGGTTCTCGCTTTCTCAAAAATGGTTATCTGGCGCCCTATGATGCCACCGTATCCTCGATGCTGAAGCGGTCTGGAGCCGTCTTGTTTGGCCGTACTAATCTGGATGAGTTCGCAATGGGCTCGTCGACCGAGAATTCCGCTTTCAAGAAAACGAGGAATCCTCATGACCTCGGCCGAATTCCTGGTGGTTCTTCGGGTGGTTCCGCAGCGGTGGTCGCAGCTGATATGGCTGTGGCAGCTCTCGGTTCCGATACTGGCGGGTCGATCCGGCAGCCTGCCAGTCATTGTGGCGTTGTTGGGTTGAAGCCCTCATACGGTCGAGTTTCCCGCTATGGCCTTGTCGCTTTTGCTTCCTCACTGGATCAAATCGGGCCGCTCACTAAGACGGTCGAGGATGCTGCCCTGGTTCTTCAAGCGATTGCCGGTAACGATCCCAAGGATTCAACCTGCCTCCCTTCGGAGGTTCCTGACTACGCCAGTAGTCTCGAGGGAGGAATACGAGGGATGAAGATAGGCCTCCCACGCGAATTCTTTGAGGACCAAGCCCTCGATTCTGGTGTGCGCGCCAAGGTCGAAGAGGCTCTTGCCAAACTTGAAGCAGAGGGTGCTGAGCTGGTTGAACTCTCGCTCCCGTCAACTGCATATGCGGTGGCGGTTTACTATATCCTTGCCCCCGCCGAGGCATCCTCGAATCTCAGCCGCTATGACGGAGTAAGATACGGGAAGCGGGTCGATGAGGGAGACGGGATTATCTCCATGTATCGTGATAGTCGCGCCAAGGGATTTGGGTCGGAGGTAAAGCGTCGCATTATTCTCGGCACGTATGTTCTTAGCTCAGGCTACAGCGGTAAATATTACCTTAAGGCCCAGAAGGCTCGGACCCTGATTCAGCAAGAATATCAGGAGGCTTTCAAGAAAGTGGATGTCATTATCGGGCCTGTGAGTCCAACGCCCGCCCGGAAGATTGGAGAGCACGCCGAATCGCCCTTGGAGGACTATCTGGCCGACGTATATACCATCAGTGCTAATCTTGCAGGGATTTGCGGACTAAGTGTCCCCTGTGGAACGGTGGAGCGTCAGGGTAGCCACCTTCCGGTCGGGCTTCAAATCTTGGGGCCGCATCTCGCGGAATCGAAAATTCTACAGGCTGGACGGGCGTGGGAGCAGGTGCGGGATTCCGGGTCCCCCGCCCCAAGCTAAGGTCATTCCTTCTGACGGCCCTCCTGTCCGAGCGCGGCAATGGCAGCCATCATCTGGTCTGCGATTCGCTGGTAGGCCTCCCGGGACTTTTCCTTGAGATCGGTAGGATTAAAAACAACCGGATCCCCAACTCTCACTACGATTCTCTGGGGGTTGAATTTGCCACCCTTGGGGAAGGATTCGTAAGCTCCGGAGATATGAACCGGCTGTACGGGAACGCCGCTCTTGGCCACCAACATTCCGATTCCTGGTTTGGCGTTAGTAAGTTGACCGTCCCCGCTTCGGGTGCCCTCCGGAAACATCATTACGCGCTCGCCATTTCGAAGCTTTCTAAGGATGGTTTTAATAGTCTGGAGATCCGCATGATCCCGGTCGATTGGAAAGGCATTCAATCTTGGATAGAGCCAGGCCCCGAATTTGCGGAAGAGCGTCTTCCGAGCGAGGAAGGCTACCGGAGTGTCATAGGATGCGGCGACGATCGGGGGGTCGAGGTAGCTTGTATGGTTTGCGGCAATGATGGCGCTACCATGATGAATACGTTTCTCACCCCCGACTATTTCGATAGCTCCCCCAGTAGCAGAAAAGGTTGAACGGGCTAAGGACCTCGCGACCCAGTAGAGTGTTTTCATTGCCACTTAATTTAAGAATTACGGGAAAACCATCCGAGGTCCCGCAGGATGCCAACGGAATGCTCTACCACGTCATCGATTGTCATCTCGGAACTATCAATAACCACGGCGCCATCTGCAACAACCAGCGGAGCCGTTTTCCGAGCTCGGTCGAGCCGGTCACGCTCTCCAACAGAATCATTGAGTCCCTCAGCCGCCCGCCGTCTGTGTCGCACGGACTCCGAGGCTTCGATGTAAATCTTGTAAGGGGTCTCAGGGAAAACAACTGAGCCAATGTCTCGGCCTTCCATTACGAGATCGCTGTGTTCGAGTAGGTTGCGTTGTAGAGCAACCAGCAGCTTTCTAACCTCGGGGACTGCCGCGACCGCGGAGACCGAGGTGTTAACCTGTTCCGAGCGGAGGGCTTCGCCGGGGTGTTTTCCGCCGACCAAGATTCGCGATGCTCGGCCATCAATAATGCATGAGAGCTCCAACTCTTGCAGGATCCGGGAGACTTCGTCTGGGGCAGATGGATCTGCTCCTTGCTGAAGAATGGAGAGGGTAACGGCCCGATACATCTCACCTGAATTAACCATGGTGAGCTCAAGGGTTTCCGCAAGAATCCTCGCGACGGTGCTTTTGCCCGATGCGGCGGGGCCGTCAATTGCGATTGCGTCGAACCTTGTGCGTTGTGTCGGCATGGATTGTTAGGGTCGGATGCCGCCTGCCTTGCGGAGGTCCTCCTCAAAACCAGGGTAGGATGTGGCAATGCATTCGGTATTTAGAATGACGGTTTCCCCCTCCGCAAAGAGCCCCGCGATACTGAATGCCATCGCTATCCGGTGGTCTCCGAAGCAATCCAGGCTCGCGCCATGGAGGTTCGCGCCTCCTTCTATGGTCATTCCGTCGTCGTGCTCAGTGACATTTGCGCCCATCGCCTGGAGGTTGTCTACTACTGTGCGAATGCGGTCGCTCTCTTTGACGCGTAATTCCCCTGCGTCCCTGATGGTCATGGTGCCTCGTGCTAGCGCTCCTGCTACGGCGAGTATGGGAATCTCGTCGATGAGATTGGGTATTTCCTTTCCTGATATATCCGTTCCATGAAGCTCGCTTCCATGAACCTCAAGATCACCAGTAGGCTCCCCTTCCCCCCCAGAAGTAGCGGTCTCTTTAATCTTAGCCCCCATCCTGAGAAGCACATTCAGTACGGCCGTTCTTGTGGGATTTAATCCCACCTTCCTGATTTTCACACGAGATTTTTCCCGGGCTGCGGCCGCCACTAACCAGAAGGCCGCGCTGGAGATGTCGCCAGGAACATCAAGGTTGGTCGCCTCTGGGATCTGTCCGCCTTCGATGCTAATCTTGTTGCCCTCGAAACCAAGTTGAATGCCGAAGTCGCTGAGCATTCTTTCGGTGTGATCCCTAGTTTCTGAGGGTTGTTCCACTGTAGTCCTTCCCTGTGCAAATAGGCCCGCAAGGAGAACTGCGCTTTTCACCTGCGCGCTTGCCACTGGCATGATGTAATGGATGGAGTTCAGTGCCCGGCCCTGGAAAACCAGTGGAGCGCATCCCTCCGTTTTCCCTCTCGCTTCGAGCTGAGCTCCCATGCGCTCCAGGGGCTTGATAATCCTTCCCATTGGACGAGAACAAAGGGAATCGTCTCCCGTGAGTGTGCTCTCGAATTTCTGGCCTGCTAGAATGCCGGCGAGTAGCCGCATCCCCGTGCCGGAGTTACCGCAGTCGATTGTGGAGGAAGGGCTGGATAGCCCCATCGAGGTGCCATGAACCATTACCTCCATTGGGCCATCTTGATTCGTTTCGGCGTATTCGCATGATACCCCAAGGCGCTCCATTGCCCTAAGGGTGTTCAGGCAATCCTCACTAGGAAGATAATTACGGATACGGCAGGGACCATTCGCCAGCCCTGCAATGATCACTGCCCGGTGTGAGATACTTTTGTCACCGGGTACGGTGAGATCCGCAGAAAACGGTCCAGTCGGACGGATGTTTAGTAGATTAGACGAACTCATCACTCCTCTAGATCAAGGGTTTTACGTCTGCTCTGTCCCTCTCTGAGAGCATTAAGAATTGCCGCCCGATCCTTGTGGGTCAGGTGCTCTGCCATCTTGGAGAGTTCTGAGGCAGCTTCTCGGATAGGCTTTATTATCTGAGATCGATTCTGGAGGAGGATTTCTGCCCACATTGAGGGGTCTCCGGCCGCTACCCTGCTGGTGTCCCTGAGCCCCTGTCCGGAAAACTGGCCATCCTTGACTCTTTGGAGGGCAGTCAGCGCGCATATCGTTGAAAGAACATGAGGAAGGTGGCTGATCCGCCCGACGAGACGGTCGTGCTCTTGTGCATCCATTACTGAGGTTGAAGCGCCCAGCTCTTCCCAAAACCTAGCCAGGCGACTCACCGCTTCCTCAGGATGCTGGTGTTCGTTGGTGAGGATACAGGAAGCGCCGCTAAACAAGTTGGCGTCTGCCGCGCCGAAACCTGTTCTCTCCGAGCCAGCCATCGGGTGGCTGCCTATAAAGGTGACGCCTTTCGAATCCATGAGTCGACCGAGAGTTTGATGTGGACCGGCCTTGACACTTCCTACGTCGGTCACGCAGACCGTTGACTGAATACCGGCGCTAAGGATCTTCCTACCGAGGTCTTCTAGGCATTCGACCGGAACAGCAAGGATGATGAGGTCTGCCCCCGCGACCGCCTCAGATAGGCTGTCTGTGATATCTCTCCAGCCGGAGCTGCGGATCTTTTCGGTGCGCTCCGGATTCCTGCCCCAAAGCACTACGGACCTCTGAGGATGCCTCTCTTGCAAGGCTAAGGCAATTGATCCTCCAAGGACGCCGGGACCCAGAACTGCGATACGGCAAAATTCAGACACTCGAACCCGAGGGAAACAGGGCTCAGTCGTTCTGACAAGGCCTTCTGCAGGTCATCTACCGGCAAGACCAAGGTATCAGGGCACCCGGAACTTGTGATCGGGATCCGGATCGTTGGGATCTCGCACGAGAGTCCCTGATGGGATCGCCCTTACATCGACCGGGTCATTGGTAAAGGGATTAAAGACAAAGCCCTCCTTGCCGGGGATTGGCACCGCGACCCGGTAGTCCTGCCGTGGAGGCGGTTCAGAGACCGGATTTTGAGGGTCAGGAGCGGGATTGCCATTGCCCTCGTCACCGATGATACGATTGCGAGCGTCCTGGACTTCGGATTGCTGCCCAGAGGTGATGTCCTGTCCGGGTGCAGGGTCAGGGTATCCTCCCCGCGTTCCATTAGCGTTGGGGGGGTATGGATAGTAGCAGGAACTCATCAATGCCGCGATGAGACTCAGCAGAAGAGGAATATGCATGTTCTTCATGATTAACGAAAAAGGCTGAAGGCGGGAAAAACCGCACTTCGCTGTTCCGACATAATGCTTCAGCATTGCAAGGAGTCAAGTCGGGGTGTGCTTCAAAACTGAGGGTTGCACTTGGACTCTATAGGGCTTTTTCCCGGGTCCGCCTCTATCAAGGAAGGGTCAATGCGACACAGAGGCAACTTTTGTCGGCATGACCCTTCATCCTTGAAAGTCCAGAAAGCGCGATTCACTTTTGGCTTAAGTATTTGTGGTCCGAATCGACATTAGCCCAGAGGCTCATGCCCTCATCGCCCTAAAGCGATTGCAGTCTCGATCTCAATCTTTCATGCTTTCCGGGTCCTATGCCCGAACGACCCATCGAAACCAGCGGTATTATTCGGGAAGCACGGTCCGACCGGGTTTTTGGGGTGGAACTTCAGAACGGCAAACGCATTGTTGGACACCTTCCGGCGCGTCTGGCAAAACTCGGCGGCTCTCTCAGTCCAGGTGCTAATGTCTGGCTTGAAATGACTCCTTTTGATTTCGAGAAAGGGCGGATTACTGGAATCGTCGAAGATCCTGATGAGTAGCAAGCAACACTATATTCTTGGGACCGCTGGCCATATCGACCATGGCAAATCTTCTCTCGTCAGGGCCCTTACTGGGACGGATCCCGACCGTTTGCCCGAAGAGCAGCGCCGGGGAGTGACAATTGAGTTAGGATTTGCGCACCTTACCCTACCTGATTCTGCCAGGTCAAATGGGGTCCTAGAGCTGGGCATCGTCGATGTTCCGGGTCATGCGGATTTCGTCAACAACATGGTCGCAGGGGTGGGTGGAATGGATGTGGCTCTATTTGTAGTTGCAGCTGATGACGGTTGGATGCCTCAATCGGAAGAGCATCTCCACATTCTGACATTTCTAGGAGTCGAAAGAGCGGTTGTTGCTTTAACTAAGTCTGATCTGGCGGAGGACCTGGAGTTCTCTCTGGAGTTTGTGAGAGATGAGCTCAAGGGGACAATTCTCGAAGAAGCGCCCATTGTGCCGGTCTCTTCAACTAGCGGAGATGGGATTGAAATTCTCCGTGAGGCCTTATGCGCTCAACTGGCGTCCGCTCCTTCCGTCGTCGACTTTGGCAAGCCCGCCCTGCCGGTGGATCGGGCCTTCTCGGTAAAGGGAATCGGCACAGTAGTTACGGGAACCCTTTCGGGGGGGGCGCTGAAGGTTGGGGACCAACTTATTCTTCAGCCATCGGGGCTCACAACGCATGTTCGTGCGATCCAGAATCATAGTGCGGCGGTTGAGCGAGCTGATCCGGGTATGCGGACTGCCCTTAGCGTTCCGGATCTTCAAGTCGCAACAAGGGAACGAGTCGGAGTTCGAAGGGGAGATCTTCTGACTGGCACTACCGCGGCTCCTCCCCAAAACACGATTAATATTCAGCTAAGGAGGCTTAAGAGGGAGATTCCGGGTCAATTGGGCACAAAGCGTGATCTTCCCTCCGGAAGAAGGGTCCGGGTGCATCATGGGTCCGGAGTGATAGGTGCTCGGATGTTTCTTCTGGAAGACAAGAGTATTTCCCCAGGAGGAACAGCGCTTGCGCAACTCCGACTGGATGAGGAGCACTCTATGATGGTTGGGGACCGCCTTGTGGTGCGGGACTGGTCTGGGGAGGCAACGCTGGGCGGAGGCGTCATCCTAGACGCTGCTGCAAGTCGGAAAAAAATCGGGAGTGTGGAGCAATTACGCTTTCTCAATCGACGGGCAGCAGCGACCGGAGACTTATCAGAGCTACTTGGGTCCGCTGTTGAGCGTGACCGCCTCGTTGACCTCGTAGAGCTAAAATCACGCCTAAGGTTTTCTGATGAGCAGGTCAATGAGGCCATTGACGCTCTAGATGCGTCCGGGCAAATTGGAAGAGTTTCATCATTTCTCTGTGATCGCGTGTGGTGGGACGGGCTTCTGGAGCGGGCGCACAATGTGGTCGGAGCTTATCACAAGAAGCATGCGGATCTACCAGGGCTTCCCCTCGACGACCTTCGCCAGAGCGTTCTTCCCACCTTGCCAGACCCAGGTGTTTTTGACGTCCTGATCGAGTATCTCGAGAAAAGAGGAGTCTCTCAGCATGGTACAATTCTCGCAGAGGATTGCTTCACCCCGGCCCTTGAGGCTGAAGTCAGGATGGCGGCGGATAAGATTGAAGAAGCCCTGAGTGCGAATCCGATGAATCCACCTGGCCGAGCCGAATTGTCTACATGCTCGAATTCGAGGCGTGCGCTCTCCTTTCTTGTTCGAAGTGGCACGGCCATTGAGCTTGCGGAAAAGGTCATCATTCTCGCGGCCCACCATGAGAAGGCATGCGGGATAGTTCTCTCCTATCTGGATGAGCACGGCCGCGCTACCGCCAGTGATCTGCGGCAACACCTGGGGACCAGTCGGCGCGTGATCATGCCTCTCCTTGAGAGGATGGACTCGGAGGGGAAAACGAAGCGTGATGGAGACTATCGCACCCTGACCTAATTCCAATTAGGACCTGCTCAATTGAAAAAAGCCCTTGGATTGCCGCTTTCCCTCAATGTGCATCAAGACCATGGGTTGATTTGACCGTTGTAAAGGAGCTGCCAGGTTCGAAAGGCAGCTATCGACAGGGCATTTTAATCGAAGATCAGGCTGATGAAGACAACGCTGATTGCAGTGAGAAGAAGTAGAGTTCCCAGTACAAGAAATACCGAACTCCCCCTGCCTCCCTTTTGAGCCTGTTTTCGGATTGCGTGACTTACAAGGAGATGCAGACCGCCGAGCAGGAGAATAGTTGGCCCGGCATGGAAAGTGAGGAAGGCCTTTCTGAGCGCGTCCAAGCCGCTACTATGGACTGAGTCAGGCCCGAGGCCGTCGCGGAGAATCCAGGCAAAGGGAGCGATTCCAACCAGTGCCAAAAGCAGCAGGGCATCAATAAAGCCCACGAGTACTCTTTTTGTGGGCAACCTCATCGGATCGGAAAGCAATAGGGGGTAAGGAAGATTCAGCTGTTAGGCTTCGGACGGCAAGTGTTAATCCACCGGTCTGATAATCCACCAGATTAAATTTTGTTATTTTGGAAATCGGGGTTCTTGAAACCGATTGTATGAATAACAGGCAGCCAATCGGAGGAGTGAGATCCAAGGTTCTGCATACAAAAAACCATTAGAATCAAGGCTTTCGCGATCTCACTCCGATGAGGAAGCTGCCTTGTTTTTTTAGAGGAGCCTGGGATGGAAGCGGAGCCTTCGCTTCCATCCCAGGCTCTCCGGGAATTGGGGATTAATCTGCGGGCTGGTCCCAAAGTCGGTGAGGGTCCTTCAGGCGCCTCATTTCGAAAAGGAGCAAGGCCTCCATCTCCTTGAGCTTTACGGCATGACGAGGGTCACTAGCGAGGTTGCGTTGTTCTGGGGTGGGTTGGTCACCCGAGTAGTGTTGAGTTTTGGCGACATGATGCTCCGCAAGATATTCTCTGGGGTTTTCTTTCAGATTGAACAATTGGGTCTTACGGACCTTCCCCTCCATGACATCATATTTGATCAATTTCCAAGGGCCCCTACGCACCGAGCGGATGCCCGGCTTAGTGCCTCCGCAGTAGACACCATAGAGGACGTCGCGCACCTTTTCAGCGGTTCCCATGAGGACGCTCCTGAAGCTGCGTCCCTGACACGTTTTCGGAATGTCGATTCCGGCGAGCTGGCAGAGCGTGGGAAGGATATCGAGTAGATAGACGTTGCCGGTTACACGGCTGTTTGCCTTGATCCCGGGTCCTTTAACGAATAATGGCACCCGCCAGCTGTGCTCGTAGAGATTCTGTTTGCCCTGGAGTCCATGCCTGCCAATCGCCATCCCGTGGTCTGCGGTGTAAATAACATAGGTGTTATTGAGCTCGCCCATAGCCTCCAGCTTTTCAATTACCCGACCGACCTGCCGGTCGATATTCTCGCTGCAGGCAAGTTGCCGTCCAATTTCATTGCGAATGGTTACCTCATCACGGCGCTCCCAAACTCCGCTAACCGAGACCTCATCACGCAATCCCGGGTGTCCATGATGGAAGGGATGCGTTGGCAACCAGTTGAGCGGAAGTTTTGGCGCTCTTGAGTTTTTCGGAGGGAGTGACTGGCGGTCGCGATGATTCACCGCTCCATATTTTTCCAAGAGTTCTGGCGTGCCGTCTCTCACATCATGAGGGTGGGAGAATCCAAAGTAGATCAGGAACGGCTTACGATCCTCCCCACCCTCTCGCTCATCGAGATAATTCACAACCTGCTGGGCATGCCAGGCACTCCCGGATTCCGATGTGCCTCCTCGTTTTGTGGCATCATGAACCGTCTTGAACTGGGCGTTGGCCAGCCCATAGCTGTTCCCCTTCTTGCAGGTGCGCATTGTATCGTATCCGGCGCGGTTGAACACCGCAGGCAGGGTGTTACTGAGTATCTCAACTCCTTCCACGATGCCCTGCTCTCGCTTGAGGTGCTTTTTCCCTCTTGGAGGAAGATGCCATAAGGTGCGTCCGCTCATGATCATGGTGCGGGAAGGAGAGCACACCGCCCCTGACATAGACCCCATGTGGTAGGCGGCATCAAAAGTCATCCCGTCTTTGGCCAGCTTGCTAATCGCTGGCGAATCCAATGGAGATGATGGGTTATAGGTCCTGAAATCGAAGGGGGACTGATCGTCAGCGACGATGAAAAGGAAGTTCGGCCTCTTAGCTCCAATCGCGATCGGAAAGAGTGCTAGGGTAAAACAGAAGGCCGTGAGGAGAGTCGCAGTCATCGTATGGTCGCAGGATTTGATTTTGGAGGTGTGGTCCTAAAGAAGGAGTAAAATATTTGCGCTGGAAAGGTATATCTGTGATGGCCGCAGGTATCTCCGAATATTATTAGCAAATTTGAAAATCAGCCCGAAGCCTTCCGGTTGTCTTAGTAACAGGCAGTCAATCAGAGGAGTGAGATCCAAGGTTCTGCATACAAACAACAATTTAACTTAAGGCTTTTGCGATCTCACTCCGAAGAGACAACTGCCTCGTTTATGTACGGAGATGGGTGCTCAGCGGGCCTGCGTGCAAACACACTTCTGGCAGGTCCTTCTCTATTTGAAGTTTCTACTTCTTTTTTTGATTATCTTGAAAACCAGTGCGAAGTTTTCCGGTTGTTTTACTAACAGGCAGTCAATCGTGGGAGTGAGATCCAAGGTTCTGCATAACAAAAACTAGACACAAGGCTTCAGTGATCTCACTCCCACGAAGAAGCTGCCCCGTTTCTTTTGGCGGTTAACCTTGCCGCGCGGACCATCGAGCGGCAGAAAGAAAGCGGTTCTATGACCGACTTGTACTCCGT
This sequence comes from Roseibacillus sp., assembly GCA_029242545.1. Classification (GTDB taxonomy): domain Bacteria; phylum Verrucomicrobiota; class Verrucomicrobiia; order Verrucomicrobiales; family Akkermansiaceae; genus Roseibacillus_B. Next base: position 486 of record JAQWTV010000160.1, on the reverse strand, counting down.
TTTCAGGACGCATGCCATGCGATCACTTTGCTGGGCGTTGCTCCTGTATGGTGCCGCGGGAGTGGCCACGGCCGAAGCAGAGGAGAAGGCTGAGAGTGCAGACTACCGGTTTAGTGGGCGCATCAGCCGGGTCGTTCTTGAAAACTATCTTGCCCGCAGCGCAACCGTGGCGTCGCTGCTCCATCTTACCTCTGAGGATGATCTGAGGATGATGCAGAACACCGGCGTCAAGTTTGCCGGCCGGGTCATCTGGATGTGGGGTAAGGAATCCCGGATCGATGAGCTGATTATTAAGGCCAAGCCCTTCGTGAAGCGACTCCACGATATGGATGCTGACCTTGTTCTGCAGGGAGCAATTTTTGAGGTGGTTACTACTGAAGTCGATACGATCCCGATCCCAGAGGAAGTGTTCAGGGAGTTTGGCTTGCCGGTGGAGGTGCGGAACTTCCAATACAAAAAGATGCTCTATGGATTTCGGCACCGTCA
>JAQWTV010000137.1 GCA_029242545.1 Roseibacillus sp. | reverse complement strand
GAACCATCTGAGATCGAGGCCTACCTCAACGATGAGTCTCCCGGGGCATATGAAAACCTCATCGATCGACTCCTCGACGGACCACATTACGGTGAGCGCTGGGCCCGGCATTGGCTCGACCTCGCGCGCTTCGCCGAGAGCAATGGTTACGCCTTCGACAAGGACCGGGGTGGCGCCTATCACTTTCGCGATTTTGTAATTAAGGCCCTCAACAAGGACATGCCCTATGACCAGTTTGTACGGCTGCAGATCGCAGGTGATCAGATCGAGCCGGAAAGTTATATGGCGCAGGCCGCCACAGGGTTCCTCGCTTCTGGTCCTTTCACATCCCAACAGACACAGAAAGAGAGAGAGCGGAGTCGCTACGAGCAACTCGATGATATCGTTCACACCATGGGAACCTCGATGCTTGGTCTGACCATCGGCTGTGCTCGATGTCACGACCATAAGTATGACCCCGTTCCCATCAGTGACTACTACCGGTTGGTCTCCTGTTTTTCTGAGACCGGCTTCCAGGATCATGCCCACGACCCGAACCCTGCAAAGACCAGAGATGAAAAACAGAAGTTCGACCTAGCCCACGAAAAACTCGTGGCCTCCCGGACGAAGTTCGAGCAGGAGGTTCTTCCCTCCCGCCTGGTAGACTGGCTTGCCACTCGGGAGAAACCACAGGAAACCGAGACTCTCAGCCCCTGGAGCCACATTGGCCCCTTTGGAGCCCCGGATTTTAAAAAGGCCTACAACGAAGCCTTTCCTCCGGAAATGAGCGTCAACCTCTCCGAGGCCTATGAAGATCGGAAATGGGTCGCCCGCCCCGAATGGAAGGACGGGGCCATCCACAATACTCTCAAGGGCGACAACAGCGCAAATTACCTGTTTCGCACCATCGAAGTCTCTTCCGCACGATCGCTTCCTGTCTCATTCGGCAGAGACGATGCCATCAAGGTGTGGTTGAATGGCGAGTCCGTGCTCGCCAAGGAAACTCAGGGCGGAGTTGCCAAGGATCAGGATAAACTCACCCTCAAGCTCAAGGCCGGATCCAATCAGCTACTGGTAAAAATCATCAATGGAGGTGGCGGTTCGGGATTCTACTTCAGCACCTCCCCCGAGGTGCCGGAGAAGATCAACGCCATTCTCGCTCTCGCAAAAGAGGCCCGGAATGACAAACAGACACTGGAAGTGCTGAAGTGGTATGCACCGCGGGACCCAGACTGGAGCAAATTGAATCACGCCGTTGATGAGCACGCTAAGAAAGCTCCCAAACCCGCCCTGATCAATATTTATGCCGCCCGGAAAGGTGGAGCGACGTATAACTTCGGAGCCGATACCCGTAAGGTCTACTTTCTCGAACGTGGGGAATCGAACTCGAAAAACGAACTCGCAACCCCGGCGTTCCTCCGTGTTCTGCAGGCCGAAGATACTACCGAAGACTACTGGCTCCAAGATACTGAGAGCCGTCCACCCCGGGTCGCGCTGGCCCATTGGATGACCGACGAGCAAAAAGGTGCCGGACACCTCCTCGCGCGAGTCATCGTCAACCGCCTCTGGCAGCATCATCTTGGACTCGGCATCGTGAGGACTCCAAGTGACTTCGGTGCACAGGGCACACCCCCGACTCATCCTGCCCTCCTCGACTATCTCGCGGGGGAACTCATCAGGAACGAATGGAGGCTGAAACCCCTGCACAAGATGATCATGATGAGCGCCGTCTACCGCCAGCAGGGGAACTCCGATCGGGTGGCGATGAAAGCGGATCCAGAGAACAAGCTCTGGTGGCGACGAGGGGCCACACGCCTTGAGGCCGAAGTCATTCGTGATTCACTTCTGGCGGTCAGCGGAACACTGGACAAACGAATGTTCGATAAGGGGACGGTCGATCAGCGACATACCCGGAGAAGTATCTATCTCACCGTTAAAAGAAGTAACCTGATACCCATCCTTCAGCTCTTCGACGCTCCTGATGCCATGCAGGGTATCGGGCAACGCATTGCCACCACCGTTCCTCCTCAGGCTCTCGCCATGATGAATTCTCCCTACGTGCGGGAACTTGCTGAAAAATTCGCCCTTCGTATCCGCCCGGATGAGAACGTCGCGATCCCCGAGGTCATCCACAGAGCCTATTCCCACGCACTATCCCGGCCTCCTTCAACCGTCGAGGAACAGCAAATGAGCGCCTTTATCAAGGGCCAGGTCGAATCCTACGGCGATAGTCCCCAAGCCATGAATATCGCGATAGCCGATTTCTGTCAGACCGTGATCTGCCTAAACGAATTTATCTTTGTCGACTGATATGAGTAATTCCTCGTTCTACGATTCCCGCCGCAATTTCCTCCAGAAAGCCGGTCTCGGCTGCGGCTCTCTCGCCCTGACCAAGCTTCTCACCGAGGAAGGTCTGTTGGGCCAGAACGCCGTTGAATCTGGGTCACCAGTGGCAGTTCCAGGTCCTCACTTCGCTCCCAAGGCCAAATCCGTAATCTGGCTCTTCATGCCCGGCAGTCCCTCTCAGGTCGACACCTTCGACTACAAGCCGGAGCTCCAGAAACGCAATGGGGAGAAACTCATCGGCGCAGATCCCAAGACGGGGTTTTTCACCACTGACGGAAAAATTCTAGCGTCTCCCTTTTCCTGGAAACAACACGGCGAGTCCGCAACCTGGGTTTCTGAAATTTTTCCGAATATGGCGAAGCATGTCGACGACATGGCTTTTCTGTATTCCTGCTTCTCTCAATCCAACAATCACACTCCGGCCATGCTGGAGATGAACTCCGGGATGTTTCTGCAGGGGCGCCCCGCAATGGGTTCCTGGGTGACTTACGGTCTCGGAAGCGAAAACCAGAACCTCCCGGGATTTGTGGTCCTGCATGGGTCCATGCCGCGTGGTGGGAAGCCAATCTGGGCGCCCGGATTTCTTCCCAAGAAGTTTCAACCGACTGCAATCAACGGGACCAATCCCATTGGCAACCTCACGCGACGTAAGAACATGGATGATCAGCACCAGCGCGCCCAACTGGACATCCTGAGAGCAATGAACAAGGTTCATGGGGAGCCCCGCTCTCTCGAGCGAGATCTCGCCGCCCGAATTGAATCCTTCGAACTCGCCTACCGGATGCAGACTGCAGCACCGGAGGCCATGGATGTGAATCAGGAGTCCAAGGCTACTCAGCAGGCCTACGGGATGGACCAGAAGGAAACACAGCTCGTGGGCCGCCAATGCATCATGGCCCGGAGGCTCATTGAAAGGGGGGTGCGCTTTGTTCAGCTCTACGCCGGCACCAACGGCGGGGGTGGAGGAGTGGCCGACGTCCCATGGGACGGTCACAACGATATCGGGGCCAATCATCGGATCGCCGCTAAGAGCGTCGACCAGCCAATCGGCGCCCTTCTTTCCGACCTGAAGTCCCGGGGAATGCTCGAGGATACCCTCGTGGTCTGGGGAGGTGAATTCGGGCGAACCTCGGATGCGCAGAGCGGCAAGGGACGAGACCACAATCCCAACGCCTTCACTATGTGGATGGCCGGAGGAGGAATCAAGGGAGGAGCCCACTACGGCGCAAGTGATGAATTCGGCTATAAGGCGGTGGAAAACCGGGTCAGCGTCAACGACCTGCATGCCACCATCCTTCATCTACTTGGCATCGATCACGAGCGCCTCACCTACTTCTTCAATGGCCGCAACTTCCGCCTCACTGACGTAGCTGGAAAGGTGATCAACGAGATTCTGGCCTGACGAAACTCCTCCCGCATGGGACTACAGGTTCAGGACCCTGACCGGGACGACCGCTTCCTCTTCGACCTGTTCACCTTTTCCCTGTATTCCGGGACAGGTAACCCGTCATCGGGCTGGTTCCAGAGCCGGTAGGGATCATCAAGCCGACGCATCTCGTCCAGCAGGAGCTTCTCCATCTCCGCCAGCTTCCCGGCGTGCCGCGAATCGCCCGCGAGATTGCGCTGATACTGCTCCGGCCGGTGACCGGATAGGGCAATCACTGGCTGCTCATGATGCTGGCTGATAAGCTCGTGGGGATTGCGTGCGAGGTTGAAGATCTGGGTTTCCCTTATCTTCCCCTTGTCGGACTGGTACTTGATCATCTTCCAGTTACCCTTCTTGACACATCTCATGCCCGGGCGGGCACCCCCGCAGTAGACTCCATAGAGCACCTCCCGGATGGCCTGCCTCTCCCCAAGCAGGACCGGCTTGAAGCTTTTTCCCTCACTGGTTCGAGGAATCTCAATACCGGAAAGGTCGCACAAGGTCGCGAGAACATCGAGGAGGTAGATATTACCCGGCACCCGGGAGCCTGCCTTGATCCCTGGTCCCTTCACGACAAAGGGAATCCTCCAGGTGTGCTCATAGAGGTTCTGTTTTCCCTGCAGCCCGTGCCGGCCGATGGCCATTCCATGATCGGCGGTATAAACGACATAGGTGTTTTCCAGCTCTCCCATGGCCTCCAGCTTGTGGAGAACCCTGCCAATCTGAATGTCGATATTCTCGCTGCAGGCAAACTCACGTCCCATTTCGTTGCGGATTGTTCGCTCATCCCTCCTTTTCCAGACCCCGGGCACGGCTACTTCGTCGCGGACGGTCATGTGGGTATTGTCAAAAGGATGCTCTGGTAAATACCCCACAGGAAGCAGCGGCTGCTTCGCATTCGCCGGTGGAGGAGTGTTCGGATCCGTGTGATTCACCGCCCCATACTTGGCCAGCAATTCCGGTTTCCCATCACGCACATCGTGTGGGTGAGAGAACCCGAAGTAGATCAGGAAAGGATCCGTATCCTTTCTCGCTTCTCGCCCGGACAAATAATTAAGAACCTGCTCCGCATGCCAGGCACTTCCACTCTCGTCCGTGCCGCCTCTCTTGGTTGCATCGTGACAGACCTCGAACAAGGCATTGGCTTTATCATAGCTGTTGCCCCGCTTACAGGTGCGCATGGTGTCATAGCCTCCACGGCTGAAGACTGCCGGGATCGTCTGCATGGCGAGGTCAGGCGGAACCAATGCCGGATTGGAGGCGTGGGGGTTCATGACGCGGTTGAGCCGGTCCGGGATATGCCAGACCGTTCGGCCCGACATCACCATGTGCCGGGAGGGCGTGCAGACCCCACCGACCCAGGATCCCATGTGGTGGGCTCCGTCAAAGACCATGCCCCCGGACGCCAGGGCATCGAGAGTCGGAGTCTCCAAAGGCGATTCCGGATTATAGATCTTAAGATCAAATGGAGATTGATCGTCGGCGATAATGAACAGGATGTTGGGCCGCTTCTCCGCTGCAGAGCATGGGAGAAGTAAAAGGCATCCTGCCATCATGAGGAAGAGACCCAGAAGACGGGAAATCGTTAAATATGTCATGAGTTGAAATCGGTTAATTCTTGTCCCTACTCTTCTTTTTCTTCCCTCTGCGCCCCTCTTTTCCCTCTTTTCCCTTCTCCCAGAGCTCCAGGGCGAATTCGTTTTTCTGCACAGGACCGGACGTGCTACGACCCCGCTCGATGTAGCGCTGCATCAGGGTGGTCAACTTTGCAGAGACCTCGCTTCTCGATGCGCTGAGATCCCTTGTCTCCCCGATATCCTCCTGCAGGTTGAACAACTCCCTCCGTCCATCCCGGTGGAAGATCTGCTTCCACGGACCCTGCCGGATGGCCAGCCCACCGGAGGCTTGATGAACAATCGCTTCCCTCACCTGTTCCGATCCACCTTCCAGAAGGGGAAGGATACTCACGCTGTCCTCCCCCGCCCCGGAAGGAAGATTTTCCACAAGTCGCGAGGAGATCGTTCAGGCAGACCAGTTCAGAACATACCGATCCGGACTTGATCCGGCCTGGCCAGCGCACTGCAAAAGGCTCCCGGTGCCCACCCTCGTAGATGCTGCCCTTATCCGCTCGCAAGGGCGGATAGGGGCGCCCCGCCGCGCCATTATCGCCAGTCGCGATGACGAGGGTGTTCCTGCTCAACCCCTTCTTATCCAGCGTATCAAGAATCAGTCCCAGCATGTAATCGCCCTGGTAAACCCAGTCCGCATATTTACCTCCCTTACCAGCACTCCCTCCCTTCCCAATAAATTCAGGTGCTGGGGTGATCGGCTTGTGCGGCGGACACATCGGAAAATAGAGGAAAAACGGTTGCTTCTCTGAACGAGACCGCTCGTCAATATACTCAAGTGCTTTCGCCATCATGAGCGGCTGGTTCTCAACTGCTTCCACATGGGAAACCACAACGTCCTGTTCCAGGATACAGCCGATGTTGCGGGCGTGGGTAAACCCGTAAAAGTAATCGAATCCGAGAGTATTCGGCCCCTCCTTGAAGCGGGTCCCGATGACCGGAGTAGGCGGACGGGTCTTCTTCTCTCCTGCCCACCTCAATCCGAGGTGCCATTTCCCGATGCAGGCGGTGTGGTAACCCTGCCTCTTGAGAAAGGAAGCCACCGTCAGGCGTTCTTTCGGGATAATGGGACCGGAATAGGTGTTCAGGACTCCGAATTGCCCGATGCGGGACGGATAGCGTCCCGTGAGGAGGCCATACCTGGTCGGCGTACAGCTGGCCGCCGCCGAGTGGGCATCCGTGAATCGCATTCCTCCCCGAGCCAGACGATCGAAAGAGGGGGTCTTGAAAGATGAATCCCCCCGGTTGCTTGGCGGCTGGCCCCATCCGAAATCGTCAAACAGGACAAAGACGATGTTCGGGCGCTCCATCGCCGCACCTACAGGACCTGCAAAGGTGAGCAACACCAGCAGCACAAAGGATGGCGCCCGAAATTTCATCTGGTCCCGGCCCCTGGAAGTTCCGAGGCCGCGATCCCGACCTCTTTGACCTGACGCTTGAGCTCAACCTCCAGGTCCGCAATGGCATCCCGGTAGGAAGGCCGCCCCGCAACGTTATATAACTGCTTCGGGTCCTCTTTTCGGTCAAACAGCTCGGCCGGATGACCGGGGATCTTCAGGTAGGTGAAGCGACCGGTCCGAATACCGTAGTGAGCCGGGGCTCCCCAGTAAGTGTAAAACTGGGACTTCCTCCAATCCGCCACCTCCTGCCCCTTGAGCAGGGATACCATGCTGCGCCCCTGCATGGCCTCCGGCACCTCCACTCCGGCAAGTTCCAGTAGGGTCGGGGCAATATCGACGTTGATGCAGAGGTCCTTGTTCACGCTGCCTGACCTGATCAGCCGCGGATAGCGGATGAGGAAGGGCATACGCATGGAGGTCTCCAAAATGAGACGTTTGTCGTAGAGCCCGTGCTGACCCAGCCAATACCCCTGATCCGAGGTATAGACCACCACGGTGTCCTCGGTCAGGCCCTCGGTATCGAGATAGTCCAGAACCCGCTTCAGGTTGTCATCGTTACCGGTGGCACAGCGGATATACTTGTGAATCATGTGCTGGTAGGCCACCCGGATCTTGTCCCGGTCACTTTCAGAATCATGCTTCCACATCTGGTTGGGCGCATCGTCCTTCAGGTGGCGGGCGTAGTAATTCGTGGTCGGATCCCTCCTGCTGTCGGTCTTGGTGGAATAAAGCATGTGGAACTTGGTCCCTTGCAGGAAAAGACGCTTCAGATTGGAGTCGGTGTTACGGATATCCTCATACAGCGAAGGAGGCTCTGGAATACTCACTCCAGCCAGAAGCCCGTCATAGCGTCTGGCGTGGCCATAGTCGTGATGGGGCGCCTTGTATTGCAGACTCAAAAGAAAGGGCCTCTTCCGGTCACGATCCTTGAGCCACTTCAGGGCGATGTCGGTGTAAACATCCGTAGAATATCCCTCCACCTTACGGCTCCCCCCTTCGCTGCCGCTGAAAGTCGGGTCAAAATACTTACCCTGCCCCTTGACTGTCATATGTTTCTCATAGCCCTTGGGCTTACTCCGAAGGTGCCATTTCCCGACCAGCCACGTCTGGTAGCCCGCCTTCTGCAGTTCAACGGGATACTGGGGCGAGTCCTCGTTAATTGAACCATTCAGTCCCCGAACTCCATTCGTGTGGCTGTACTGCCCGGTCAGGATCGTGGCGCGGCTGGGGGAACAAATCGAATTGGCACAGGTGAAATTATCGAAACGCATGCCCTCCTTCGCCAGTCGATCAATGACCGGCGTCCTGGCGTGGTCCTTGAGGTAGCTACCATAGGACGAAATGGCTTCGAAGGCGTGGTCGTCCACGAGAACGATCACCATGTTCGGTCTTGCGGCCTGGGCGGGACTGCCCCACAGAACGCCGAGAAGCAGAATGGCAAAAAGGTATTTCATGAAAGGGTTCTACCCTGCGCGCCGGGGACTCCAGGGAACAAGCCGGGGGACAGGCCAGTCTCCCAAGCTAGAGCTTCGCGTTAGTCAGGTCCAGCCTTACCCCTCTGCCGCATACAGCAGGGAAAGATCGCCCTTGCCCCCTCGTCAAAGGACCATCAGCCTCTGTTCAGAATTATCATGAAGCATCTCTGGATTTTCATTCTCTGCTGCATCGCACTCACCGCCCCCGCCTCAGCAGACATGCGGGAAGCGATCTCGTCCGGGGATGCCGAGACCGTTCAGCAGCTTCTTGCTGACGGAGCGAGTCCACATACTGTCGATGCCCCTCCAGGACAGATCACCATAGGGCCCTCTCCTCAAGGGCGCTATCCCACCATTGGGCTTTGTATCTATCACTCCCAACCGCACCTCATTCCACTATTCGTGGATGCCGGGGCCAATCCAGAGGGAGGTGTTTGCTTCTGGGTTTCCTGTACCCCTTTCATGCATAGCGCCGCCTCAGGCGGGCAGATTGAAGCCCTGCGGCATCTCATCGCAGCGGGAGCTGATGTAGATCTCATTTCCCCTTTCGGTTTCTTTCCCGGGAATATCGCAGGCAACTCTCCTCATACGCCCCTCGCAGCTGCACTGGCATCTCGTCAACTGCAGGCTGCCCGCTTCCTGCTTGATAACGGAGCCAACCCAGCGGCGCAAATCTTCGCGGCCACAGACACCGAATCCATGGATCTCTTGATCGAGTATGGAGCTGCCATCAGAGGGATGAGAATCCCCGAGATATTTCGTCCCCGTTTCAACCGGCAGTTTTTGCAACTACCATTGGCCTACGGGGCTGTAGTGGATGACACCTCGCTCCTCGACATCCTTACCCTCGATGACAACCCCCTTGATCCTGAGGAACTGGAGTGGCTGCTGGATAACGGAATCAGGATCGGAGGCAGCCTGGAGGACCTGACCACCGTCCTTCACTTTGCGATCGAGCGCACGATGTCCCTCGCGGTCGTTGAGGTAATGGTAGAGGCGGGGGCCGATCTCAATGCAGTCAATATCGATGGGGTGACCCCCTTGATGCTGGCCCGCGCCCGGAACAGCAACGATATCGCCGACTACCTCGCTGAACAGGGCGGAACCGAAAGTAGTTTGCCCAGCTACGAGCAGGCCATCGTGGACGATGACATCGTCGCCTTGTCCTCCTACCTGGACCAAGGACTGAGTGTTGATTACCGTCGTCGAGGTTGTGGCCATCCCGGGTTCCCGGGAGGCCCGCCAGGCCCAGGGCCCGGCGGGCCTGTTCCTCCTACTCCCCGTCCCGAACCTCCAGTTATCATAGCCCTTCAGAATAACGCGCTGGAATGCGCCCGGTTACTGGTCAGGCGTGGGGCCAACCTAAATCTCCAATACTGCAACACATCTCCCCTACAGCTGATGATTGAAGAGAATAACCTGTCCGGGGTTCGGTTCCTCCTCGACCACGGAGCCAGCCTCAGCCATCACCTCGATACTCCCCTGCACCTAGCCGCCCGGCATGACCGCCCGGACGTAGCCGAGCTCCTGGTCAACGCCGAATCGATAGCCGCTCTCAACGTCTTCGGAGAAACCCCGCTCGACGTGGCAACCGGGGACACCCTTGACCTCCTCCAGCAACGAAAGGATCCCGCAGGTCATGGAATCTCCTTCTGGGATGCCATTCGCTCCGGCAACCGGGAACTTATTGAAGCCTACCGGGAAAAAGGACTAGATCTCGAAACCCGTGAGCCAGCGTCAGAAGGGAATGCCGACAACCTGACTCCTCTCCTCCAGGCCGTGGAAAGCGGGCAGGCAGAGATCGCCTTCCTCCTCATCAGGCAACATGAAAACGTCTTTGCTGAGTCCTCCCTGCTCGAAAAAGTGAGGGAGAGCCAACTCAGTGACGTGGAAGAATATCTCCGGGGCCTCCTCCGGCTTGAGATTGTGCCAGTGAATTACTGGAACGGATATTTCCAGATTCATATCGATTATGCGGGATTCGA
>JAQWTV010000124.1 GCA_029242545.1 Roseibacillus sp. | reverse complement strand
ACGATCGAAATCGAGGATGAGGTCCAAGGAACGGACCGGCTTGATATCCTGGGAACCTCAGAAGCGGATCTCTTCCTGTTCCGGGCGAATCAAACCACCCTGAGGGGTATGATTGCCACCTACCAGATTGATGATAATCGGGAGCCGATTGAAGGAGGATATATCGAGAGAGTCAATTACGGCGCTGAGATTGACTCACTGGCCGTGGAAGGAAGAGATGGAGATGACACCTTCGTATTTGATGATACCTTCTCTCCTGTTACGGTCTACGGTAGCGATGGGAATGATACCTTCCAGCTTGGACAGGTCTTTGATTCTGCGCGAGACGACGCAAACCCAACAAACGGGCTGGATCCTGAGGACTACTTTGAGACCACCCAGACAACTCGAGGCTTCCTGAGCAACGGATTGAGTGAAACTGCCAGCCTTTACGGAGGAGCGGGGGAAGACCAGTTCACAGTGTATCGGAACCTGGCGGAGGTGTTCATGTATGGTGAGCAGGGGGATGATAGTTTCCTGGTGCGGGCCTTTGTGCGAGTCAACCCGGATGACCCCAAGGCACCCTTTACCAATATCAACGGGGGAGATGGTGCCGATGCGATCACTTATACGGTCAATGCTCCGGTGAATATTGAGGGAGGTGATGGCTTTGACACCCTGATCGTAGTAGGAACTGAATTTGGTGATGATTTTGTTGTGAATGATTCAGGTATCTTTGGGGGAGGGCTCTACATCACATTCGATGGGGTCGAGAAAGTGGTTGTGGATGCTCTTGAGGGGAACGACCGGTTCTTTATCGCCTCTACCGGGGAGGGGGTTGAGGTAGAGATTGTGGGAGGTCTGGGTAGCGACACCTTTAATGTTGGCGGTAATGATGGGAACAGCATCACGGTGGTGAGTAACAGCTTGTCCGGACATAATGGGCTTATTGCCCAATCCCTGTTCTCGACATACGGGCAGAGCCTCTTTGATGGGGTCTTCGTGCCAGACGTGGTGGTTCAGATCGGAGACAATGACGAAGCGGGAGTGGTTATCTCCCAGGAGAATGGCCCTCTGCGAGTCTTTGAGGGTCAAGATCCAGACACCTCGTCCCTTCGCGATCTCATGGTGCGGAGTTACACCGTAGTGCTGACCAGATCCCCGGAGGAGACGGTGCGGGTGGTTGCTGCGCCTCTCGCTCTGAGTGAGCGAGAGGAGGCTGCCGGTGCAGTAGGGCTTCAGGTGCGAGCTGAGGGTGGCGCTTACAGTTCCCGGGGAGTGACCCTGACCTTTACCCGGGACAATTGGGAAATACCCCAGACCGTTGAGGTCTGGGCGCCAGATGATGTCTCCTCGGAAGGCCGGCGAAGTTACAATATCCAACACCGGGTGATAGAGGGAGGACGCGCGGCCGATGGGGGAGCCTACGACAGCCTGGCTGTTCGTAACGTGACGGTAGAGGTGTATGATGATGATGCCGCAGACGTAGCTGTGATTCCCGTTCAGGCAAGTTTGGATGACACTGGGGCCCTTGACATAGAGACGGCTGACGATCGGACTCTGGTCTCAGAAAGTCCGGATCTGTTTGCAGAGGATTACTATGCGATTCTCTTGACCAGAACGCCTGCATCATCTGTCACAATCACCCTGGCGGAACTTGTCGAGGAAGGCTTCTCTTCCGAGTTAGTGCTGGAAGGAGGTCAGCTTTCGGATGATGGCGACATAGTGCTTACAACTGCGCTTGATCCGATCTTCATCCAGATTGCGGCCGTGGATGATCAAGATCGCGAGGCTGGTCACTTTGCCACGGTGGGACATGCGATCACAAGCGATCTGAGTTCCTTCTTCAACGTGGCAAGGGAGGATGTGGCCCGGGAGCTAGTTGGGCAGGTCAATGGAGGTGGAAACGGCTGGTCAGCAACGGTACTCCCTCGAGATACGACTTCTTTTGTAATGGGTGGATTGAGCTCAAGTGACTACGTGCTTGAGGCGGTCAATTTGCACCGTTTTGCTTTCTTCGAAAATGACCTGACGGACCCTGTGAGCTGGACCGTTGAAGCAACCGAGACCGGAGCAACCGAGACCTTCAATTTCTCATGGTCTGTTAATGATCTCGACGCTGGTCAGGTCCTTACGGTAGACGCGGTGGTGGAAGGGCTAGTCGACGTCATTAATGACAGCGATAGTAATCCCTTTGAGGCGGAGAATGGTGGTAATGGAGTGCTGAACCTCATCGGGGCAACCGAGAGCTTTGGTGTCGTGATTACGAGGGCGACTACTTCTTCAGGAACGGTAGAGCTCTACAATGTCACAGGGCTGACCGATGGGCTGAATGTCAGTGGCGTCCAGACGCTGAGGTATGATCTCGACTTCCAGGATGTGAGGAACGATCTGGTGGTCGAAGACGAATGGACGCTTGCATGGACGCTTGAACAGACTGACGAGACTAACGAGACGACATCCACAGACTTCGCCTACTCGCTCGTGGTGGAGCCTGCGCTTGGAGGCGATGCCTCCAAGCCCGAGACCTTAGAGCAATTCCTCGACAGGTTCGCGGAGGAGCTTAATAACGATGAAAACTTCGTCTCAAACTTCGTAGTAACGCATAGTAATGCGGTTATTCAGATTACCAGTATTGGGGGGGGTCAATTCACAGCGGAGCCCGAGGTGACGGTCACAAACGAGCGCACCGGTGAAAGTCCCGAGCTCGCAATTCCTCTGGGAGAGTTCCGCCCCGGAACGATCAGCCTCGATACGGATGGATCAGTCGTCAACGACACCGAGCTCGGGCTCTGGGATGCCAACGGTAATCTCCTTGCGGATAATGACGACAGTGTCCTCGGTCTCCGAAGTGTTATCTCGAACGAACTTCCTGTCGGCACTTACTACGTCGCGGGTGGAGCCTACAACTCCACCTTTGGTCCTGCTTTCAGTATGTCAGGCCCCTCCAACTCTGATCCCTTCACTCTCAACATCAGACGGGGGGCATTCGATCTAGCCACTCGTGTCGAGGCAACCACTACCGGAAGTATCGCGAGGGGATTCATCTGGTTCACCTTCACCCTCGCTGAGCCCAGTCCCGCCCCCTCGGGTGAAAGCCCCGAAACAGGGCTGACCCGCAATAGTATCGCGGTCTCCAGTTATGACGCTTACGAAGTTGAGATCGAGAGAGAGGCTGCTCTCTATGGCGCGTGGGGTCTTAATCTGACGACGGCCGATGGAACTGTGATCAGCCAATATCGCTACCTGTTCGGCGAAAATGGGGAGTTTAGTCTGGTAGACCAACTGGATGTGCAAATTCTGGACGACGACCAGCCGGGCGTCTTTGTCTCAGAAAATGGGGGCACGGTGGTGATCGAGCCGACCAGCCAGGTTCTCTTAGGAGGTGGATCCGTAGTGGGTATTCCCTATGTAAACGACTCGTTGTTTGCCCAAACTACGTTCGAGGATGCTCAGCGACTTGAAACCCCGGATGTCGTTTACGAGCGTCCAATCACGATCGGTTCAGCTGATACAGAGAATCGGGCGGGCTCGATCTGGACGATGACGGTGACTGATGAAGATCGTGTTGTGACCGAGTTTACTTTTGATGATTCCAGTGGGACGAATGCGCCAACAGCGGCCGATGTCGCGCAGGGGCTGGCAGCTGCTGTAAATGCTGATACTGGGACAGTTTACTCGGTGGTCGATGGTGGCGATGGGACCCTGACCTTGAGTCGCGACGGCACAAGTTTTCAGGTTTCGGTCTCTGTTACACCGACCGGTGGTGAGGATGAGATCGTGGCTGAATCTGATCGCGTTGACCGTTTTGAATACTGGACGCTCCTGGGATCAGAGCTGATTGATGCCGCTACCGAGATTCCCCACGTCAGTGTGCGAGGCACTTTAGACTTTGCAGACGAGACTGGGGAGCAGTTCGAGTATTTCTCATTCACAGTCCGTGGTGATGGCGGTGATGCGGTAGGGTCCTCCGGGCGGGTGATCTTGAATGTGAGCGAGGATCTTGCAGACGGGGAGGAGCCGCGATCCCTGAGCGTAGCACTCTGGAATGAGACCAATCAGGACTTTGTAGATCCTTCTTCGGTGACGGCTCTGGGGGGGCAGAATTATACGGGGCTGAACCCACAACATCAATTTGCGGCGAGGGTCTCCGGGACGGATGGGGTTGATTATGTTCTGCATATCTCCGTCGAGAATCACTACTACAATCTGGCGTTCGCTGCAGACTTTGGCTTGGCGGAGATTCGAGAAACGACAGAGGTCCACAGTAGCCGTCTTGATGCCCAAACGCTTGAGTTCGGGCGCTGGAGTCAGAGTTCAGACAGCGATATCGAATCCTCGACAGCGATTCCGCACCTCACAATTCTTGGGTCCGGAGATGGCGAAAACGATTTCTATTCCTTCGAGATCTCTGAGGCGATGCGTTCCTCGGGAGGAGGCAGTGTCCAGGGTATTTTTGATATTGATTATGGCTTTGAGGACGGCGACAGCCTGAGCTGGGCAAGCGTGCTGACGCTCTACAACTCGGTGGGCGCGATTCTTGCGACCAGTCCGTCCTCCAATTCCCCGGATCTTGGGGGAGGGGGTAGTAATACCTTTGCGGATGCCTACTTGGCGTACGACTTCACTGACTCGGGGACGTATTCCATTGAGGTGTCCGATGGTGAGAGCCAAAGAGGGCTTCCTGACGGCGTGACTTATGAGCTGCAGGTCTCCGTGCAGGAGCACGCGGTTGATGGGTTTATCTTCAGTCCCGAGCCGGTTCTTGAAAATGAGAACAACGACACGTTTGGCGACGCCCAGAATCTGGACCCCGAAAATAACGGAGATAACTGGTTCACGTTCTTCAATGCGGACGTGGGAGATGGAGCCAACATTACTTCCAGCGTGCCTTACGTCAGGGTTGTCGGAAGCGGGGATGGAACAGCAGACTTCTTCCGGTTCGAGGTCACGTCGGAGATGTTGGATCCCCTGGACGGTGGAGGAGTCGATCCAAACGACACGAGCAGCAATACAATTGATCCTTATGACTTCTTCACCCAGGTTGAGTTGACCCTTCAAGGGACGGTGAGTGTGGGTGATATCTGGACCCTTGGGCTGCGCTACCGGAATTACACCTATACCGTTACGAATCAAAATGAAACCCTCGCAGATGTTGCTAGGGGCCTATGGGATAGAGTGTCTGAGGTAACCCGCTACATGCAGACAGAAGAGAATGGCGGACGAGGGCTTTCAGAGGTCAACGGTTCTGTTCTCATAATTCGGGATGCGCTCGGCTTTAATCTGGTTGGAGCTAATGGTTCGGTGGGGCTGTCACAAAAGCGAACCGGGGCCGGTCAGATTACCTCCGCTCTGAGGGTATTGAATGATCAAGGGAATCTGGCCTCGTTGGAGCGAGTAGAGGTCACCTTCAGTGGTGCAGCGGCATCTGATGAGGCGCAGAACATTACCATTACCCTGGGTGACAATTCTTACCCATTCGAGCCATTGGCCGGGACTGGAAGCCTCGCTGAGCGGTTCGCGAACGCGATTCTAGCTGGCCCTCTGGATGGCGAAGCCCTTGAGGTGAGCGCTGTCGATAACACTGACACCAGCACTCTGACTATTGAGGTGGCGACGCCAAGCAGTCTCAATGTCGGAGAAGGGGCCGATGCCACAGCCGCCGGGTTCTCCTTCGAGTTCGGGACTGTGGGGACTGCGACCGGCACAACCGCGACGGTGCAGGCCACTCCGACCGCCTCGGGATTGGCAACGACCTCTTTTGAAGAGGTGCTGATACAATTTGCAGGCAATGTTCGCGCAGGAGAGCAGTGGGACCTCAGCCTTTCGTTTGACGGTAACTCCCACACCTCCTATCCCGTTAGCGTTACTGCAGAGGACGACAGCCTCGACAATCTGGTGGGGCAGTTTGCAGATCTGATTAATGATCCGAACATAATAGTTGCAACCGCTTCGGAGGGCACCCTGACGGTTAGAAGCAGCGATGGCCACCGAGTCCGGGTCGATTCGCTGGTGGTAACGCCCTCCGGGGGAAGCTCCACAGAATCCGGGCCGGAAGCCAGACTGTATAACTTCGCGACGTTTTTTACAGAGGAGACGACGAATGGAAGTGTTCGGGAATTGACTCTGACTGTTAGCACGACTTCGGATAATGAGTCGTTTCAGGTGCTGGATTCAACACAACTAACCAATGCGGTGCAAATTGCTGCAGCACTGGCTAATGAGATCAACCAGAACGGGTCGACGAAATATCAGGCCCTTGCCGACTCAGACGGTGGGCTCCTCGTGCTCGGCGGCGAGGAAGCCTTTGAGCTCAATGTTTCCGTGGTGCTGGCGAGCGGGACGCAGCAATCCGTTGTTTACGAGCGTCAGATCACGATCGCTGAGGCTGATACGGCGAACTCGGCGGGATCAATCTGGACGATGACGGTCACTGACCAGAGCAATAATGCAGTCCAGTTTACATTTGATGATTCGAGTGAGGCGGCTGACCGAACAGCGGCC
>JAQWTV010000120.1 GCA_029242545.1 Roseibacillus sp. | reverse complement strand
TGTTTGGGAGGCGCTGGAATATCTGAATACCCTCGTGGATGACAGTGATCCCGATATAGACCTTCCTCAAATCGAGCACCTTATGCAGACCGCGGAGGGAATCCGCCATGATGGTCATCCCCGTTGGTTTGTTCTGGCCGGACTCATCCACGACCTTGGAAAGATTCTGTGCCTCTTTGGCGAACCACAGTGGGCCGTGGTGGGAGACACCTACCCCCTTGGCTGCCGCTTTTCAGAAAAAATTGTTTATCCCGGGTTCTTTGCTGACAACCCCGACTCAACCCGGCCGGAATATGCCTCTCCCCTCGGCATCTACGAAGAGGGGTGTGGACTCGACCAGGTCACCATGTCGTGGGGGCACGACGAATATCTCTATCATGTCGTCAGGAACCACCTGCCCGCACCCGCCCTCTACATGATCCGCTATCATTCCTGCTACCCGATTCACAAGGAGGGAGAGTATGGCTACCTCATGAATGAACAGGATCGTGAGATGTTCTCCTGGGTCAGGGACTTCAACCCATACGACCTCTATACCAAGAGCAGCGAGCGGGTGGACGTTGCCGCCCTGCGACCCTTCTATGAGGATCTGATTGAGGAGTATCTCCCGGGAAAGCTGGCGTGGTAAACGTTCAGCGGCAGGAAACTCCCTTCCGCGCTCCGGGGAGGCCCCCTCCCCAGTCTAGGCCAGTATCTCGTGAAGCACTTCTCCTGCTACATCCGTCAGTCGGAAATCCCGCCCGGCATACCGGTAGGTGAACTTCTCATGGTCAAAGCCCAGGAGGTGCAGGATCGTGGCGTGCAGGTCATGAGCTTCAACCACGTTTTCAACCGCTTCGAACCCGAACTCATCAGTCGCCCCGTAGACCGTGCCACCTTTTACGCCACCTCCCGCCATCCATACCGTGAAGCCATAGGGATTATGGTCCCGCCCCAGCCTCGACTTCCCTGACCCGTTCAGCTCCACGGTCGGGGTTCTGCCGAATTCCCCCCCAAAGATGACAAGGGTATCTTCAAGCATGCCCCGCTGCTTGAGATCCGTCAGAAGGGCCGCCACCGGCTGGTCCAGCTCCCCGGCCAGCTTACGGTGATTCTCTTCGATCTTGTCGTGGTTGTCCCACGGCTGCCCCGCACCGTGCCAGAGCTGGACATAACGCACCCCACGCTCCAGAAGGCGCCGCGCAATCAGTGTCTGGCGGCCGTGGACGCCCCGCCCGTAAAGGTCCCGGAGATAAGCGGGCTCCCGGTTCAGGTCGAAGGCATCTGTTGCATCCATCTGCATCCGGTAGGCCAGTTCGAAACTCTGGATCCGGGCATTGAGTTGATCATCCCTCCCTCCCCTCGCCGCAAGGTGGCTTCGGTTCAGCCCCTGGAGAAAATCAAGCTGCGCCCGCTGACCGCCCACGGACTGCCCCCTGTTTCGAATATGTTCGATGAGCTGTTCAACCTGCTCATGTTTGCTGTCGATGAAAGTGCCTTGGAAACTTCCAGGCAAAAACCCCGCCTGCCAGTTCTGCGCGCCCTTGATGGGATAACCTCCGGGTGACATCGCAATGAAGGAGGGGAGATTGGCATTCCCCGTTCCCAGGCCATAGGTCACCCAGGAGCCGACACTGGGGCGGCTCAGGATTGCATCCCCGCAGTTCATGAGCATGAGGGATGGCTCATGGTTGGGCAGCTTCGCCTTCATCGAACGAACGACCGCGATTTCATCAACGTGCTCTGCAATCCTGGGGAAAATACTGCTCACTTCCGTTCCGCTCTGCCCATGAGCCTGGAACTTGAAAGGCGAGGGAAAGGCTGCCCCGGTCTTACGCTCGGTCCGGAACTTGCCGCCTGGCAACTCCCTGCCAGCATGGGTCTCCAGTGCAGGCTTGGGATCAAAGGTATCCACATGGGATGGCCCCCCATTGAGGAAAAAGTGGATAACCCGCTTTGCCCTGCCGGGAAAGTGCGCCTGTCCGGTCCCTCCACCGGCAAACAGAAGTTCCCCCAGACTCAGCGAGCCAAGGCCCATTCCGCAACGCCGCAGGAAGTGGCGTCGATCGGGAAGCTGGCGGTCCGTGCTGTTCATCGAAGGGCTCCTCCTCAGTCCAGAAACATGGCCTCGTTAGAAATCAGGAGAGCCTGGGCCAGGCGCTCCCAGGGCCCAAGGATGGAATCCCCGTTTCGCTCTCCGTCAAACTGGGTTCTGGCATCCCAGGCCTGCTCCTCTCCAATAAGTTCAAGCCGTGGAGCCCACTCGAATCCATCGCAGAAAAAATTGTTGGCCTTCCCGCAATCAATGACGAAATCGAGAACCTCTCCAGCCCGCACTTCCACTTCATCCAGGTCGGCTGACTGCGCCTCGCCGAATTCCACCTGCCATGAGCCCAGCAACCCCTGCCGATTGCTACATAACCACCCCCTGATCCCGTCCCCACAATCCTCAATCTTCCTGATCTTACCCGTGATCCTGATCGTGCCATCCTGCGGCGAGATCCACCGTCGTATCGCCCCATGCTCAGCCACGTTGCCAGCATGACCACCCCCCGCGGTAAGCCGAACCCACCCGAGGCTTCCGTCCGGCCATTTCTCTCCACCCCCCCAGGCCTTCCCGTTGAAATAGGGCAGGGGGTGGAACCCCGTGATCCGTTCATTCTCCTCATCAATCTTACCGTAACCATAAAGCCACGTTTCTGCCCCTGAATCCGCCCTCTTCGATTCTCCCCCGGTCCCAGCATGCAAAAAAGCCTGTGCGCTCTGTCGCTCCTCAGCCGTGGGTCGACGGGCCAGAGCATACAGGAACATCCCTTCGATACGTTCAACTTCCCCTTCTCCCGGGGATTCTCCAGCCACCCGCAGGGCCAAGGCTCTCGCCCGGGCCACCGTAAACGGCGCATTCATGAGAAAGAGAGCCTGTTGCGGAACGTTGGTGCGGTAACGCCGTGGCGAGTGCAGTTCGGGGTTAGCGAAGTCAAAGGAACGAAGGACCGAGGGCAGATACTGCCGGTCAATGCGACCATAGAGACTCCGGCGCACGGAGGCCTCCGCGCCAAAGAGCTCCCCGGGCGGTCCGCCAGCATGTAAATCCAGTTCTCCCGAGGCCATCAGCATCGAGTCGCGCATCGCCTCGAAGTCAAGTCGCCGACGGGGATATACCGAGAGCAGCCGATTTTCGGAGTCCTCTGCCGGAGGAGCTCCCGCACGAATACGGTAGAGTGCCGAGGTGGTGATGAGACGCTGAACATGCTTCAAGGACCAACTGTTCTCCATCAGCTCCGAAGCCAGGAAATCAAGAAGGGCGGGGTGAGTTGGACTTTCACTCCGTTTCCCGAAATCACTGCAGGTCCGCACCAGGCCCTCCCCGAAATGTTCCCGCCAGATCCGGTTTACTATCACCCTGGCGGTTAACGGGTTTCTGGTATTGGTGAGCTCCCGTGCCAGGGAGAGTCGGCCTGAGCCCTCGTGATAACGTGGCCGCCTGCCATCATGGAGCATTCCCAGTGAACCACGAGGCACTTCCTCTTCCTGGTTGAGGTATTGCCCTCGTCCGAAAACACGAACATTCCCTGCGACGGGCCGGTCAACCAGGGAAAGGGCATGAGGGACCTGCTCCCGCAGCTTGATCACTTCCCGGTCCAGGGCCGCTTGCGCCTTTTTCAAGGGCCCCTTGTTCTCATCATCAAAGAGCCACTCTACATCATGGATATATTGCCGCGGGATACGGAGGGGCGAACCCGGCCCTTCGACCACTTTCCGAAGCCCCTGCCAGGGGGGCGACTGGTTGCCCTTCTCTTCATTAACGCTTCTCCGCAGCAGCTCCTGGTAGCGCTCAGCCATTACCGCCGCGCTGACCGGCCCTTCCCCCAGGGCCTCCGCGACAAGAGGGTTTGCCATGGAAAGCTTCGGGTCCTCATTCCGGGCAAGGGCCACCCAGGGACCAAAAACAGGATCCTGCCTGCGCTTCTCCTGCGAGAGAAACTCATACCAGCGCCGGATCTGGGCCGGGATAAGGTCCTCGCCCTCGATGATCTCCGCAAAATCCGGCGGGGGCACCTGCGAAATATCCAGAGCAGCAACCATGTAATCAGCTGCCCGCAAAAGGAAGCGGCCTTCCATCTCGGCCGCCCGCTTTTCAAACTCTGTAGCGAGAGCTGCTCTTTTCTTGAGCAACTCGCCCTGCTGGTCCGCCATTTTCGGATCAAGGGCCTGGAGGCCCTCCCGCGAACTCTTGAAGACCCCATAGAGCGCATAATAATCCGCCGTCGGGATCGGGTCGAACTTGTGATCGTGACAGCGGGCACAACTTACCGTCAGGGCCAGCACTCCCCGGGTTACCACATCGATCCGGTCATCTATGATATCGGGTTCCACGCCGAGGAACCGTCGCCCCAGAGTGAGAAACCCCATTGCGGCTAAATCAACCCGGTCACAGCTCCCTTCTGCAAGAAGCAGGTCAGCTGCCAGCTGGCGTTGGATAAACTGGTCATAGGGCAGGTCCTCGTTGAAGGACCTCACCACCCAGTCGCGGTAGACCCAAGCATGGGGAAAATCGAATTCTTCCCCGGCATAGGCATACCCCTTGGTGTCGGAGTAGCGGGCTACATCAAGCCAGTGCCGGGCCCACCGTTCACCGTAACGCGGTGAGGCGAGCAGCTCATCGACCAGCTTGGTGGCCAAGGACTGGTCATCTCCGGCAAAGGAAACGAGTTCCCCAAGATCTTCGTGCCCGGGCGGCAGGCCCGTCAGGTTGTAGTAGAGCCTGCGGACCCAGTCGCGGCGTGCTGCAGGTGGAGTGCTTTCCAGACCAGACTTCCTGAGCCCCTCCTCCACGAACCAGGAAACCGGGTCCGCGCTGGCGTGCCCAGGTACCTCTGTCCTGGCAACCGATCGCAGGGACCAGTGCTCCCCCGCCGCTGTCAGGAACGGCCCCAGAAGCCCGGGAACCAAAAGCTGCAAGAACTTGACCATCAGGATTGGCAAGGATAGACGCCTCACGGGCACGTGTCAGCAAAATCAGCTCCCTCAGCCCCATCCCGGAGCCCCCGGGCAGGAGAGATTGACCTCGGAGTTGGTATTGCTGAACTTCTCCACCGGCAGAAATATTCCCTGCCTGCCCGAACCCCTTCAGCTCCAGGCAGAAACCGGGCCCCTTCACCCATGAGTGCTCCAAAAGTCATCATCACGGACTTCATCACCGAACCCCTCTCCATCGAGCGGGGCGTTCTTGGGCAGGAAGCCGAGATTGTAGCCCTCGACGCCATGGGCGAGAAGGAACTGGTCGGGCAGGTCGAGGATGCCACCGCCCTCATCTGCTACCACTACCTCTCGATTACCCGGGAGACCCTTGAACGTCTCACGAGCTGCAGGGTAATCGTCCGGGGTGGAGTGGGTTATGACAACATCGACCACGTAACTGCCCGGTCCCACGGGATTCCGGTCTGCAACGTCCCGGATTACGGGACCGAAGAGGTTGCTGACTCCACGCTCGGCATGATTCTTTCCCTTGCGCGCGGCACGCACTTTCTCCACAGCCGCCTCCGCCGGGGGGTGGGCGAATGGAGCGTGGAGCAGGCCCAGCCCATTCCCCGCCTGCGGGGACGTATCCTGGGCATCATTGGGTGCGGCCGGATCGGATCCGCCGTCGCCCTGCGGGCCAAGGCCCTTGGACTAAGGGTCATCTTCCATGATCCCTATGTTCCGGATGGCTTGGACAAGTCGCTCGGGATTGAACGGGTCGACTGTCTGGACGAGTTACTGGAGCGGTCCTATATCGTAAGCATCCACTGTCCCCTGACCCCGGAGACCACAAACATTATTGGAGCGCAGGAACTGGCTTCCATGTCTCCCGGAAGCTTTCTGGTCAACACCGCCCGGGGAGGAGTGGTGGATACCGCCGCCGTGGTTGATTCCCTCGCAGCAAACCACCTCCGCGGGGCAGGCATTGACGTCCTGGAGGAAGAACCCCCATCCACTGATTCCCCGATTCTGGCGGCCTGGCGTGATCCCGAACACCCAGCCCATGACCGGCTTCTTCTCAATCCTCACGCCGCCTTTTACTGCGAGGAAGGTAGCGAGGAGTTCCGCTCCAAGGCAGCCCGGGAGTGCCTGCGAGCCATTCGTGGCGAACCGCTACGCAACGTGGTCAACTGACTGCAGGCATTTCTCCTTCTCGCCATCAATATGTCGCGCGGCCCCCGGAAAGATCGAAAACTCCTCCCGTCGTGAAGGAGCAATCCTCCGAACAGAGCCAGGCAGTCAGGGCCGCCGCCTCCCCGACCAACCCAAAACGCCCCATGGGGATCTTGGAGCGCATGTAGTCAATATGCTCCTGTGAAATCTGCTTGAGGATATCGGTTTCAATCACCGCCGGAGTAATGCAGTTCACGATCACCCCATCCTCCGCGCACTCCTTGGCCAGGGACTTGGTCAACCCGATTACTCCTGCCTTGGCGGCACTGTAATGAGAAGCATTGGGGTTCCCTTCCTTTCCCGCGATGGATGCAATATTGACGATCCGGCCATACCCATTCGCAAGCATCCCCGGCACCAGGGCCCGGCAGCACAGGTAGACCCCAAAGAGGTCGATTTGCAGGACTTCCTGCCACTCATCCGGAGAGCATTCCCAGAGCTTCTTGCTGCACCCTGCGATCCCCGCATTGTTAACAAGAATATCGATCCCGCCCACCTTGGCCGCAGTCGCCTGCTTTGCCTCCTCTACCGAACCCTCGCTTGTTACATCCACCGCAATGGCCGCCGCCCCGGGCAGCTCGCTGACTGCTTCATCGGCGGCCTCCTCATCCCGGTCCCAGATAACACAGTGTGCTCCTGACTCGGTCAGGCGCTGGCAGATGGCGTAGCCGATACCACGCGCACCGCCAGTGACAACCGCCTTCCGTCCTTCAAGGTTGATCTTATTCATGATGACTGGGCTGGGAGGTGCTTACTCAGGAAGCGAATGAAATTGCCGAGCAGGACCTTGTCGATGTCTTCAGGGGAATATCCCCGCTTCCCAAGAAGTTCTCCCACCCTCTGCAGGGCGGCAATGGATTGGACCTCCTGGGGCGTCTGCTCGGTCCCGAAGCCCCCGTCAAGATCCGAACCGATCCCCACGTGATCGGCATTCCCGGCCAGTTGACAGATGTGATCGGTATGATCGAGCAGGTCCTCAAGATTCAACCCGGCTCCCCGGGGGGTGGTGATCCCCCTCTCCCAGCCCGGGACCATCATCCAGGCATCGAGGGCTCCTCCGATCACCGCTCCCCTCTCAATCAGACGCGCGATCTGTTCGTCCGAGATCTGCCGGGGATCGTCAACAAGGGCCCGGCAGTTCGAGTGACTGGCCCATACTGGCCCCCCGTAGAGATCGAGCGCCTCATGGAAAGTTCGATCGCACAAGTGCGAGGTATCGAGAATCATCCCGAGACCATCCATTTCGCGGAGCAACTCCCTGCCGGGATCAGACAACGGCCCATCCTGGTCATGACCCAGGGCATAGCGCCCGACTCCATAATGAGCCGGCCCCAGGGCCCTCAGGCCCTGCTCCCAGGACTGCTCCAGATGACGCGGCGTCCGGATCGAATCCGCCCCTTCCAGGCTCAGGACATACCCAATCGGTCCTTCCAAATTACCCTCCTGCCAACGGCCGATGACCCTCTGCAGGGAACCCTGGTCCACGATCTGCTCCAATTCCCCGGCCTCTTCCATGGCCCGGTACCAGGCCAGCTGGCCCTGGGTCTGACTCCAGGCGATCTCAGGAGAATTCCATCCCGATGCCACAGCTCCCGGCTTCATGCACCCAGCCAACAGGGTCGCCACACAAAGGCCTACTCCTCCCCGTCTCATCTCCGGGAAACAAACTACTCCCGAGCCCCGGCCCCCAAGGTCACTGAGGCCTTTTTCTTCTCCCCGGATTTCATCGAGCTCCTTCCGCAGATCCCGGTTATAATCGATCGCACAAAGCGAGAGATCGAGGTGGGCATCAAAAATAAGTTTCATGACTCCCCCCGATTAAACCGACAAACGGCGATCGCGGGCGGTCACTTCCCAGCTCTCCCCGGTCACTGCACCGTCACGCACCAGGATCGCTTCCTGATGAAGCGCAACCGTTGGACAGATGTGATAGGGCACCCCAAGCAAGACGTCGCCCACCTCATAATCCCCCGCTTCTTCCAGCTCGAGCACCAGATGCTCCTCACTGTGGCCTGCCACCCGGGCCGACTCCAGCCCTGGCAGGTGAACCCTTCGCTCGGGGGCTCCCTCCGAGGCAATCGCCTTGTGCCCGAGATCGAGGCACAGCCGATTCGGTCCCGGCTTACTCACAATGCGGGTCAGCACCATGGCCGCGTTCTCAAAAGGAAGATCCGGATAGGCACTGCCATAACCATGATCCCAGAAAAGCACCGTTCCTGGACTGCATTGCCATCCCCGCTCCCCGGCATGAAAGCCGAAGGTTGGGGAGCCTCCCCCAACCACCTCCCGCACCGAGATCCCGGCTTCTACCAATGCGTCGAGCAAGGCCTCGACAGACTCCATGGCCTCCGACCACGTCCCCTTCCTGGTTGCCACCCCGGAATCACGCACATGACCATCATAAGCATGAACCCCGGCAAAATGAATGCCGTCGGTTTTTGAAACGTCCTCCGCCAGCAGGACCGCATCCGCAACCGAGGAAATTCCCGTGCGCGCCATCCCGCAATCGAAATCGACAAATACTCCCAGCTCCGCTCCCTCAGCGTGACAGCATGCGCTGATCCCGGGCAAAACGTCGCGGCTGTCCGCGAGAAAGGAGAGCCGCGCATCGGAATAGGTGCGGGACAGTTGGACGAGCCGGCCCTGATTTGGCCCCACCGCCGGGTAGGCCAGCAGGACATCCTCGGCCCCGGCCGCGAGACACATCTCCACCTCCGCGATCGTCGAAGCCTTGAACTTGTCAATCCCTGCCTCCAGCTGGAGGCGCACAACCGCATCCATCTTGTGAGTCTTAACGTGCGGGCGCAGTCGTTCCGGACCACCGCACAAATCGACCATGCGAGCGATGTTGGCCTGCACCCGGTCAGGCCAGACCAGCAGAGACGGCGAGGGCACGCTTCCGAGGTCAGCCCCCTCCAGACCGGGAATGGGCTTCATTCCGGAATGACCTCAACGATCATTTCTATCTCTACCGCAATACCCCCTGGAAGGGTGTTGGAAGGAAGGGCGCTGCGCGCGCCTACCCCGATCTCGGTGCCATAGAGCTCAGCGAAGAGCTCACTGCATCCGTTAATAACCTTCGGCTGATCCACGAAGTCGTCCGCGGAGTTAACGAACCCGAGGGTCTTCACCACCCGCTTGACCCGGTCGAGACTGCCCAGGGCATTCCGAAGGGTCGCGAGAAGGGCTAGGCCGGTATGGCGAGCCGCATCATAGCCTCCCTGCAGGTCCATATCCTCCCCGACCCGGCCCACCACGAGGGTGCCATCCGTCCTGAGGGGCCCATGCCCGGAGAGATAGGCAATTTGGCCGTCAAAGACGATCGGCTTGTAGACTCCCATCGGCTTTGGAGCTTCAGGCAATTCGAGATCCAGTTCCTTGAGTTTTTCTTCAGCGCTCATTGGTGAAGTTGAAAGTTAGCAACTGAGACCATGGGCGCGACTCGAAATTCATGCCCCTCTGGCAATCAGGTTCCAAAATAACGCTCCACCAGTTCCTTCTCCGGTTTACGTCCCATGAAAGTGATCGCGATGATCGCCAGCAGGTTGGCCACCGATGCCCAGATGAAGGGATGGATATCAAAGGGGCTGTAAGCACTGAATTCTCCGTTCACTTTCCACCCGATGAGATAGAGGAGCAGCATGAGTATCCCACCTATGAGCATCCCTCCCGCTGCCGCGCTGGCCGTCATTCTCCGCCAGTACAACGCCAGCACAACCGGCACCAGGAAACAAGCCCCCAGTCCCCCCGAGGCAAACACAATCAGGGTCTGGAGAAACTCGGGAGGGTTCAGCACGAATAGAACCGCCAGAACTCCGACGACCAGGGTCGTCCAGTAACTTAGCCGGGCGATCGTCTTCTCCGGGACCTTCCGTCTGGAGCCCTGCTGGTAGATATCCCGGACCACCCCGGAAGACACCAGGAGAAGAAAACTGTCCACACTCGACATGACCGCTGCAAAAGGAGCTGCCACCAGGATCCCCGCCAACCAGGGGACCCCCGCATTACTGGTCACCAGGCTTGCCATCTCGGGCATGATTCGATCCGGGGCAATCTCCATCCCCGGCAACAGAACTCGCGCACTGGTGAAGATCAGGACGAGGGGCAGGTAAATAAGGGTGAAGAAAACCCCCACGAAGAGAACCGAGCGCCGGAGCACTATCGTATCCCGGTAAGCCATCTGGCGGACCATATAACTCGGCTGACCTGCCCCCGAGAAGTTCCAGAAAGCGAAGAAGCTCAGGGCGAGCAGAACCGGAAGGAATCCCTCCGGCTTGGTTCGGTGTGGCCCCGGGGTGGTCAGGTAAACGCCTTCCTGTCCAGCACCATACTTGTAAGGCTCGCGTTCCAGGATCCGCACCGTGACATCCCTCCGGACTTCCCCGGCAAGCTGCTCCGCAGTCTGGCCGGAAGTCATGATGAGGACTTCCACCGGCCTTCCTTCTCCCGAGATGGTGCCGGTCTCCTTGAGACGCACGGCCTCTCCGTCCTCCGAAGTCAGCCAGGTCCCCTTGGGAAGAGAGGCCTCTTCGCTCCCCGGCCCGGCAAGAAGAATTGCGGTGCCAAATTCCGGCGGGGTCTGCTTCTCCAGTTGCCGCGTTGCATTTTCCAGGCCTCCTACCTGGGAAAGAGTCAGGCCCAGGAGAATAAGAACCCCGGCCAGCATGACGAGGCCCTGCATGACATCGGTCCAGACTACTGCGCGGAACCCCCCGTAGGCGGTGTAGGCAATCACTGCGAGCGCGAAGAAACACAGGCACACAAGGTAGTCCCCGTCTGCGCTACCGACCCAGAACCAGCCGTCGACAGTCTGCTCAACCGCCGTTACCACCGTCTGATAGATGGGAATTCCCCCAAAGAGCGTGGCCATGATGGCCGCCCCCGCCTTGAACTGAGCGAGAATATAAAAGAAGGTGAAGAGCACTACCAGAACCGTGGCAACATTGCCGACCTGGTTGCTGCCAAAACGCCTGCGGAGGAGTTCGGGAACTGTAATCGCCCCGGCAATTCGACCCACCTGGTTGATGCGTTTCGCAATGAGGCTGAGGCCCACCAGCGGCACCACCATATACCCGCAAATCCACCAGGCCAGCGACCAGCCATGGGTGTAGATCAGCGCCGGAAAACCCATGAAGCTTCCTCCACTCGCTGCAGTTGCTGCATAAGTCAGGGCAAAAGCCCACATCCCAAAATTGCGCCCCCCCAGGTAATACTCTCCTACGAATGACCTGCCCTTCCGCGCCCGCCCGGCCAGATAGGCAATGACAAAGACCACCCCAACATAACCAAGGAAGCAAACCAGGGCCGAATTCGATGTCCCCGTTGCGGCCACGGCCAGGTGTGAGCCACTCATGGGAGTTCAGGGCTGGAATCTTCCAAGGAATCGTTTCCGTCCGGATCGAGGTCCGTGTCCTTCATGTAAAACATCGAGAACCAGAAGGTGAAGCCGCAGGCCGCGATCCACGGCAGGATCACCCCGAAGAAGGCCCAGCGAGGAATCCCATAAACGGTTTCCACCACCTTGTCCGGTTCCAGGCGGGACCCCAGGCCGCAGACCAGCCCGGTCCAAGACAGAAATACCAGCCAGGCGATGACAATGACCACCGTCTCGCGGCTCGCCTGACGAAAGGATTCGCCCAACCGCCTGTTACGGTCCTCCCTCTTCATCGTCCTATTCCGGTCTCCCTCCGGGGTCAGGCTTCTCTTCCTTGATCAGCCTCACGGCCTGACGCGCAAGGCGACGACCGAAAAGATCGTACCCTTCCTTGGTGTAGTGAAGATCGTTCACCTTCTTGCCGTTACGCTCCTTGTCGTTGGTGTCATCGGTGTCGGCCCAGGCTCCCCGCGGGTCGTCGTTAGCCACCTTGACCTGCGCATCGCGCACCCCGTTCCACTGGTCGTGATTGAGATGGTCGCAAAGACGACCGATGACAAAATTCATCCCGGGGGCTTCCAGATCCTTGCGCAGGTTAGCAATCAAGGTCTTCATACTCTCCTCATAGGCCGCCGCGAGGCCGGTCTTGCCATCTCGTTCTCCCTGCATCCACAGGAAGGTGATGCTATCCGGCTTGCCTTCCGCAATGCTGGCCTTCGCCTGCTTGAGCACCACATCGTAGAATTCGGCAGGATCGTTGAACTGCTGGGTGAGCTTGTTCTTCCTGGCGATCTCATCCCAGGTTTTCACCCACTTGCGAATGGGCTGGCCTCCCCGCGCGAACTTGACGTGCTGGATGTCCGCCCCGGGCAGGAGTTTCTTCAACTCGGGGAGAACGGACGCCTTCTCCTTGAGGCCCTGCATGTTGCTCTGGCCCGAGAGGATGAAGAGATGGCGTTCCCCGGCCTGGGCCGGGGAACAGAAAAAGGTCGCCGCCGCGACTGCGAGAAAGGTGGGCAGTTTCATTCCCTATTGGTTAGAGGGTCACCCCTCCCTTGTCAGTGTGAATCTTCCGGCTCCACGGAGCCCGGTGCTTGCTCTGGCATAAGCACTTCCCTAGAACTTCTGACCATGCACGCCCGCCTGCCCTTCCTGACTGTCGCATTTACAATTACCGCGACCCTTTCTCTCTCTGCTGCCGAGGCCCCCAAGGACAAGATCGATCTTCTAGCCGACCCTTCCTTCAAAAACTGGGTCTTTCACCTCAGTGAAAAGAATTCCCTCAGCACCAGGCGCGAGGACGTCGCCGTGATTAAGAAAGGCATTCTCCAGGTCACCGGGAAGGGCTTCGGCTACTTCCGAACCAGAGAAGCCTACCGAAACTATCACCTCGTCCTCGAGTACAAGTGGGGCGAGAAGACGTGGTCAAAGCGCTCCGACCGTGCCCGGGACTGCGGGCTGCTTCTTCACAGCCATGGCCCTGATGGGGCCTTCGGAGGTGCTTGGATTTCCTGTATCCAGGCCCAGATGCTGGAAGGTTCGATGGGAGACATCAATGTGCTGCAAGGGAAGACGAAGGAAGGGAAACTAATCCCTACCCGCCTGACCTGCGAGGTAGAGAAGACCCCCAAGGGCCCTCGCTGGAAAAAAGGCGGAACCCCTTTAACATTTCCGCCCACCGGCAAGTCCGTAGCCAGCATCCGGTGGAAGGATCGTGATCCGGACTGGAAGGACGTAAAGGGATTCCGCGGCAGTAAAGACGTCGACAACCCGGTAGGAGAATGGAGCCGCATGGAAGTCATCTGCGACGGAACTTCCTACCGGATCCTGCTCAACGGGATCCTCGTGAACGAAGGCCGCGACGCCAGCCCGGCTGCTGGATTCATCGGGATCCAGAACGAGTGGGCCGAGTGCTTTATCCGCCGCCTTGAACTCTGGCCGGTTGGAGGCTTCACGGAAAAACCCGCGAAAGCTCCCATCACCCCGGGGCCCGGCTCCTGACCAATCAAAATTTCCCTCCACCCCCGCCGGAAGATGTCTGCCCCGAAAACGGTCGAGATCGTCAACTGCCACGCCGAGGGAGAAGTCGGTGATGTCATCGTGGGGGGCGTCGAACCACCCCCGGGCAGGACCCTCTGGGAACAACGCACCTTTCTTGAGCAGGACCAGTCCCTGCGCAACTTCGTTCTCAATGAACCGCGGGGGGGAGTCTTCCGCCACGTCAATCTCCTCGTTCCGGCGGTCCATCCTGACGCCGACATGGGGTTTCTCATCATGGAACCGGCCGACACTCCCCCCATGTCGGGATCAAATTCCATCTGCGTCGCCACGGTCCTCCTCGAGCAGGGAATTATTCCCATGAACGAACCGGAAACCCTGCTCGTCCTTGAGGCCCCGGGTGGACTGGTTGAAGTTCGGGCCCAGTGCCGTAACGGCAGGGCCGAACGCATCACCATCACCAACGTGCCCTCCTTCGCCGCCCGGTTGGAAGTGCCCCTGGAAGTCGCAGGGCTGCCAACCCTCCGGGTGGATACCGCCTACGGGGGAGACAGCTTCGTGATCGTGGAAGCACAGGCCCTTGGCCTTGATCTTGCGGCAAGCGAAGCGAGGGAACTCACCGAACTGGGAATGAACATCGTGACCGCTGCGAATGAGCAACTGGGATTCGTTCATCCGGAAAACCCGGAATGGCGCCACCTGTCCTTCTGTCAGTTCGCGGGGCCCCTCGAGCACGAGGGCAATACCCTGACCGGCCCAAATGCGGTGGCCATCCGTCCCGGCAAGATTGACCGCTGCCCTACCGGCACAGGCTGCTCAGCGCGCATGGCAGTTCTCCACCGGAAGGGCATCATGAACCTTGGCGATACCTATCGTGCACGTTCCCTGATCGGCTCGGAATTTTTCTGCGGCATCGATGCCGTCACAACCGTAGGTGATATTCCCGCCATCCATCCAAGGATCTCGGGTCGGGCCTGGATCACAGGCACAACCCAGCATACGCTGAATCCGGAGGATCCCTGGCCCACGGGATACCGACTTTCCGACACCTGGCCAGGAGCCTGAGAAAGTCTCTCCTTCCCCAAGAGCCCGCCTTCCTGCTTCAATCTGTCCCGCCCGGACGGGACCGGGGCCGCTCCGGTGGCAGCCCTGGTCGACGCTCACCCCGGGGCGGACCACGACGCCCAGAGGGAGGGCCACGACGCTCACCTCCCGGCCGGGCTCCCCGTCCTCCGCGGTGGTCAATCTCGCCATCGCCATCGCGGTCCTCACCGTAGGGCATCCCATTTTCGAAATACACTCTTGCGCGGCGCCCTGCGGCGACGTGTTCACTGTAAACCTTGCGCTTTTCCGTTTTAGCAAAAGAGGTATTCGCCTCGAGGAGAGCTTTCTTGAGCTCCTCTGCGGTGACGTCGACAGGCAGCTGATCCACGACGCTTCCTGTCTGTCCGAAGGCATCCGCCCGGATGACAAAAATACCAGTTTTCCCCCGCTCTCCTTTGACG
>JAQWTV010000081.1 GCA_029242545.1 Roseibacillus sp. | reverse complement strand
CCGATGCTGGTGATGCTATCGGGAATCGTGATGCTCGCTAGGCTGCGGCAGTTGAAGAAGGCGCTTTCCCCGATACTGGTCACGCCATCAGGAATCGTGATGCTCGTCAGGATGGCGCAGTTGTAGAAGGCTCTAATCCCGATGCTGGTGACGCTGTCAGGGATGGTGATGCTCGCTAGGCTGTGGCAGTTAAAGAAGGCGCTTTCCCCGATACTGGTCACGCCATCAGGAATCGTGATGCTCGTCAGGCTTTGGCAGTCGGCAAAGGCGTGATCTCCGATGCTGGTAACACCATCAGGGATCGAGATGCTTGTCAGGCTTTGGCAGAAAAAGAAGGCTCTAATCCCGATGCTGGTGATGCTATCGGGAATCGTGATGCTCGCTAGGCTGCGGCAGTTAAAGAAGGCGCTTTCCCCGATACTGGTCACGCCATCAGGAATCGTGATGCTCGATAGGTCTGTGCAATCACGGAAGGCCTGAAACCCGATGCTAGTGACGCTACTAGGAATCGTGATGCTCGTCAGGCTGGCGCAGTTTTCGAAGGCTGCCCGCCCAATACCAGTAACAGGATTACCCTCAATGGTAGCCGGAATGACCAGTGTTCCAGAGGCCGAAGTATCACAATCGGTGATGGTGACTTCGCCGACAGTAGTGGTGTAAGTCAGGTCGCTAAGGTCTGCAGCGTAGAGAGGAAGGACTGCAAAGAGGAAGAGGGCAAGAAATCCGGAAAGGCTCTTCATGACGGGCTCGCTTTAAACACGGTTCGATAAGCGATCAAAGGCATTTAGGTGCACCCTCGACCATGCACCTGATCCCTGTTACATGAACCGTGTATGGTGAAGCGGGATCGAATCTTGTTCTAAACGCACCCCTTACCCCGTCTCCTGCACACGGTTCAGGGTAGGGGATTCGGGGCTCACGGATCGGGTTAGGATCTCGATTGCACCCGGTAGCCACAAGTTGCCGTGCTTGTCTAATTTCTGCGCACGATCCTTGTTCTAAAGAACCGGCGCGGAGTGTCGCCCCCAAAGGTGCCGGGGTTGGTTACGTTCCAGTTAACGAGATCGACAGAAGATTCCAGAACCACCTCGAATCGCCCGTCCGTCTCGTTCGGTATTACGGCAACTTGGGAAGACACGCTCGGGGTTGATGGAGCCGGTCTAGTGATCTTATAGCTGATGCGATAGGCTCCTGTTGCTGGACCTGTGGTAAGGAACGTGCTCGCCACAATCTGACAGGGGCCGACTGCCACCTTGGAGGGAGGTTCCGAAGTTGTGCCATCGCTCATGGTGTTGCGCAATCTTGTGGCGCGATCGTTATCAACCCACCACCTTTGCCACATCAGGGACTGCATCCCCTCAGGCTTGACCTTAATGTTAATTACCGTGTTCGGCGTTCTAGCATTGGCACTGATGACCTCAAAGAGTTCACCCTCTTCCAAGGTGAGGACTGGGACTTCAACAAGATTAGAGCCCTGCTCCTGAGTGAAATTCCCATAGACAACTTCATTCGCTTGCAGCGCTCCGGAGGATAAGAGGCTGAAGAATGTTGCCATTGCCGCGTAACGTGTAGACGAGTGCATAAGTATTATATTATCTCAGCTGATTATCAAGGCAGCCGAGGGAGCAGAAAACTGATGCGTGCATCTGCTTTCGTCACTCAAATTCTCGATAAATTTCATTCCCTGCTTCAACGGTTCTGCACGAGTGAGTCGCAATTCCATGGAGAGTGGGATCAAAGATAAAAAGGGCCTCAACAGGACGAAGAGCTAGACTGCTCACCTGCGCTATGCCCTCCAAAGAAGCCGGGCCTCTCGTTTACTTAACAACAGTAACCAGTTGCGGAATAGTCGACTGCAAGATTGGGGGAGAGTGCCCCGTAAGGCGCTAAAAAGAAGAAATATCCCGGGAACAGGACTCGAACCTGCACGTCCTAGGGACACCTGATCCTAAATCGTTCCCAGATGACCCCTGCGCCGTGCGGGTCTGTATTGATAGCATTTGAGAAGTTTTCCAACAAGGAGAATCGGTCTGTTAGAGGCGATTGAGGCGCCAGAAAACAGTAAGCAGTAACCAGAACGGTAACCGGTTTCCCTGCACCTGATCCCTGTTACATGAACCGTGTATGGTGAAGCGTGGAACTCTAGCCCTGATCGCTGGTCTGTGTGCCCTCTTTGCAGGGTGCGGTGAGCAGGAAAAGCCGCAGCAGGATGCGGTGCTTGTGGATTAAGCGGTTTACAATCGGGTGGGTTATCCTTCCTATGACTGCGGCAACCTCCCATGAAATCCAATCACATCTCTGTTCTGATCCTCACTCTGACCGGTGTCTGCGTGGAAGCTGCCATTTTCAATGTGCCAGGGGATCACCGGACGATTCAGGGTGCGATCGATGCAGCCGCCCCTGGCGACGAAATCATTGTGAGCGGAGGCCTTTATCGGGAGCGGATCCGGCTCAAGCCACGTATCAGGCTCCGGAGCGCTGGCGATGATAGGAAGGGCACGGTCGGACTCGCGCGTGCCGAACGCACCGTGATCGACGGGGGGGGGATTTCCCCTACAGGCAAAGAACCTGCCCCGGGAGTGTCGATAGCGCAGGATTCGATTATTGACGGATTCACCGTGAGAAACGTCGGGCGTTACGATGATGCTCGATGGAAGAAGCATCATGTTGCTCGGGGCGCAAACCAACTTCATGAGCACATCGGAGGTTTCGGGGTTCCCGGTATCGGAGCGGACGGTGTGAGCGGAAGGATCATCAACAACGTCGTGCATCACAACGGGCACACCGGGATCGCTCTGCGTGGGAGCTATCTGAAGGAAGAGCAATACTCGCTGGTAGAGAATAATATTTGCTACCGCAACATGGGAGGCGGGATTGGCATTATGGCTCATGCTCGAGGTAGGATCCTCGGCAACACGTGCTTCGAAAACTTCTACGCCGGAATCGGACACAGTAACGCCAGTCCTCTCGTCCAGGGGAACGAGTGCTCGGGGAACATACGCGCCGGGATCGGCATCAGCGAGGGCGCCTCACCTACCGTTCAGGGCAACAAGTGCCACCACAACAGGCGGGCTGGAATAGGGATCCGAACCGGCGAAGCCACCAAGCCGATCGTGGAGGACAATGACTGCTACGAGAATGGAATGGCGGGAATCGGGATCGACGAGGGCGCGGCACCCGTGATCCGTGCAAACCGCTGCCTGCGGAATGAGATGGCAGGAATTGGCGCACGGCATGACGCCAAGCCCATCATTGAGGGCAACGAGGTAAGGGAGAACAAACTTGCCGGGATCGGTTTTGAGGCCTGTGATGCTGGAATTGCGGTCGTTCGTGACAACGCCGTAAGCGCAAACGGCATGGTTGCGATCGGTGTTCAGTCCGGCTGGAAGGTCCGGATCATTAACAACACTCTCTCCTGTCCCGATGGCATGCCCCCAGTGATCATGGTCTTCAAGAATGCGAAAGCCATCATCACAGGGAATACAGTCGCAGGCCCCGGCGTGGCCGGAATTCGTGTTGCGGGTGCCGCCGAAATACGAAACAACATTATCCACGGCCGGAAGCTGTGGCCGAATGGGCCCCCGCAATTCGGAGTCTGGGCTCTCCCGGGCTCGTGCCTCCAGATGAGTGGAAACTCTTTTAAAAGGTGGCGCCACGCCCTTTACGCAAGTGGTTCCACTGTCACGGCGACAGACAACACCGCGGAGACGTTCGTGGGGGTAGCCTATGTAGTTGAGCAGCCATCCGCGCCCGCGACCGTCTCCGGCAACGTCGCGATCACATCCAGCCCGAAGGATAGAGTCGTGAAGGTCGATAACGAACAAGGGATGGTGAGCAACAATCGTATGGAGCTACCAGCGAAGTAACGAGATCATCATTCTTCGCGTTACGATCATGCGGAGGCATGCCGTTTTCCACCCTTTATGTTCCAGCCATGAAGTCTATCATTGCTCTCCGCCTTCTCTTCTAGGTTGTCTTTATGGGGAGCAGCAGCAGTTGCCAGGGTGCTCCCGCAAGGCAGGGTGCAGGGATTCGGAGTTCGCTATAGCTTGCGGGTTAACAACAGCCTGTAAGCACTAGCGGATGATCACCCTGAAGAACTGCTTGCGAGGGGAGGACGCATTCAGGGGGTTCAAACAGACTCTGATGTGTGAGTGGTTAGGGGAAGCGCTGGCTGAAGATGCCCTGCGTGACTACGGATCAGGGGGTGGGTTCTGGCGCTTGCTAGGTTTCTACAAACGACAGGCCATCGTTGAAGATCAGAAGATAAAAGACATAGGGACTACGGGTGAAGAACTCGCTGAATCGAATGTAAGTAGTGTTAAGGAAGAGATCGCGGAGGTTGAGATCTCTGAGGGGTTTCGCAAGATCACCGTTGCCGAGGATGGCACCATCACCATTCCCGTAGCGGCGTGCAGGTCACCGAGGAATGGTGAGAAAATACGATTCATGGAAAGCATTGATGGCGGAATGCAAGCGCACTACGGCATCGCCGGCAGTCGTCCGGAGTTGCTCAGTTACACCATAGATATTCCCAAGGCCGGAAAGTATGAATTCACTGCGCATGTATGTAGTGTGACCATGGACAGATATTCCTGCCTCGCGTCAACAGTTCATCAAGTCGGCACCTACCAGAACGGGTGTTCGACAATCGAGCGCTTCGGCGGCAATCCACCAAAGAAGCCGGAAACCAGTCCCACGATTGCACAACCTGTGAACGCGAGGGAAACCATGAGAGCGATCACTAGCAGAAAGCGGACCCAGTGACTAGAGAGCTTCCTCCTGTCGGCATCGGCTTCAATCGGGATGATCGCCAACCCTGCCACTGAGCCGTGGACAAGGAAGACATAGACGCCTAGCAATACCGCAGCGACCGGATTCGAGGAGAGAGCCGCCAGCATCGCGACAAACACGGCACCCAGCTGCTCGAAGAAGATTCCTTGCAACCCAGTCACGAGAAAAGCCTCCTTCACCGAGAAACGAAACCATCTCATCACGATCAGCCATGCCGCCGCCCAGCCACCGTAGAATCCGGTTCCGATGATCAGGTCCGCCAGCAGTTGCGGATGAAACAATGCCGGCTCCCGGGCTGCCTTGAGGTAATTATCCAACCAGGCAAGCGTCTCGGTAAGGACTCCGGCCAGAAGAAACAGCACGGTGACTTTCACAACGCGTGCGCCCGGCAGCTTCTGAAAGATCGTCCTCGCCTGTTTCCGCAGGATAAATGCTGCTACGAACAAGGAGTAAAGCAGCGCCATCACGCCGGGCGGCTCCGAGAACAATCCCAGGAGCGGAACCAGCCCGGTAGCGATCAGAATTCCAGTTTTCCACATGTTGCCACTCCGGGATTACTATGAAGGACGCACAAGACTCCTGCCCTGGTCACCTCTAAAGGCGAGGGTCTGCAACCCATCCTTGCTTGTGCTCATCAAGCCGGATATCTATCAATACTAAAGAATGAAAAAATCTAATATCCTGAACATTACTCTTTTCTGCTCCGTGGCTTTGCTCGCCCTGGGCGCAGTGCTCAACCCTGCCCAGGCTGGTGATGCCGAGACCTACTACAAGTTCTACACCTACTACCATGCCACGTGGGAAATTGAGGAAGAGACTGAAGGAAAGAAAAAGACCTATACGGGCAAATGCCATGGGAGCGGCGGAGGCTGCAACATCTACGTCGATGAGAAGGAAACCTCGATGTGGGGCTTTGATCCCAAAACCAAGCAGTGGACCGGGGTGGGACAACTGGACGGAGGGAGCCGCTTCGTGATGGCTATTTCACGCCCTCCCGGACCCAAGTTCGAGCCCGGCATGAAATTCACCTTTACAGGGACCATCTGGCATCCCGATGGAAAGATCCACTATGTGACGGCCACCCAGACCTGCGTCGACGCAGACACAACGCGCAGCGTCATGACGGGCACCGACCAGGATGGCAAGGCGATCCCCAAGGTTATCCGGACCCACAAACGAAAGAAGTCGGCCAGAAGATAGCGGAAGTAACCTACAAAGATGGCGAAGAGGTTTCAGCGAAATACTGGAACAGCAAAGGCGAAGAGGTTGAGACGCCTGAGGCGGCGGAGGAATAGCGCTCACCCATCCCCGTGCAGGGAGCAGGGTGCGGTGCACGCTGTGCATGAAGCAGGACGGGGCGAAGGTTGAGAGCTATCCAATGAACACTCAATTAGTTAGAGGGATACTGATGCTCATTTAGTTCGTAAATGGACCTTGCGTATCTAGCTTATCGCCATGTCCGGCCGGATAACATCAGTTGCAGCGTTAGTCATACTCGTCGCAACCCTCGGGTTCGTTTTGTATGAATTAAGTGATAAAACTTTTAAAAACTGGGGTGGAGCCCTCAATGAGATGTTGCCTCAATCTATAGTTGTGTCTTCATGTCTGATAGCTCTGACTTTCTGCCGATCAAGGAGCCGCCAAGAACCGGTTGTAGATGAAAAAATGAGGTGAGCGTATTCAGCCTTATTCCGGCCATGCTTCGCATTGGCGCCTGACCGTCTCGAAAGCAACGCGCCAATTCGGCGCGTGTGATGTCGATGTTCTGCCTTCCTTTCTGGCTTCAACATTGTGGCTGCCATCGGCGCCTTTTTTCATGGAAATCTTCCAGCCCGCCTTGGTAAGTTGAGTGACGATTTTTGAGTAGTTCCTCTTTTCGCGTGCGAGAATGTCGTTTTCGAGCCGGTTAATTTGCGCATCTACTTGTTCAACCTCCTTGGAGGGGAGCGTCTTGCGGATTTTGTTCATAAGGTCTCCAGCTCTGCCCAAGCCATTGAGTCCTCCGCCATTGCTGGCGCTGATGGCAAACCAAATACAGGCCTTAACATTGTCTTGCATCACGCCTAGGCCGTCTCGATAACAATATGCTATTTTTAGCTGCGCTTGGTCATGCCCTTGCTCCGCGGCCATACGGTATAACTGAGCCGCTTTGACTAAGTTCTGCGTGACGCCGTCGCCCTCTTTATAAAAGTTTGCGAGGAGGCATTGCGCGTCTGCGTTTCCAATAGATGCGGAAGTTTTGATTCCTTCAAGGAGAGAGCCTCCTTGTTCTTTGCCCGAAGCCTCAGAGGCAGAAGCGGCGAATGCGTTAGCAGCTAGAACGGCGAGAATGGTAATGCGCAATTTCACAAGCAGTGCTTACGAGTCGCAGGATAAGAGCGCTAGAAAATAAGAAATTATGTCACCTCTGCCCTGCACACCGTGAAAGGTGCAAAGGTTTAGGGAGCAGGGTGGGGTGCACGTGGTGAGCTGCAGCGATGCAGGGTGCGGTGCACGCGGTAGCGCAAGTCTCCGCGCTTGCTCACTAGTCTGCATAGGTGGTACGTATTAGCTGCTATGAAGGCAGAAGAACCAAGTGATGCGCCTTTAGAAGAAGCGCCCAATCCACGACTGTTCCCCCATATCAACCAACTAGCGAAGATCAGCTTATGTATCGGAATCGGCGATGTAATCGGAGGAATTTATATCATTTTCGGAAACGGAGATGTTAACATGGTTCCTTTGTTACTCATTGCTCTTTTCCTGACTTCCCTCTTCGGTGCTTTCTGCGGGCATTGTGCCTGTAAGCAGATCAGAACGCGGAGACCTCATCAGAAAGGCAAAGCCATGGCCGTGTTTGGCCTTATTGGATGCTATGTCTATATTGGGTTGTGCTTTTTGGGGTTTTGGCTGCTATCGCAATATTACATTGCGTGAGCCGGTCTCGGCACCCTCGACCCTGCACCTGATCCCTGTTACATGAACCGTGTATGGTGAAGCGGGATCGAATCTTGTTCTAAACGCACCCCTTACCCCGTCTCCTGCACACGGTTCAGGGTAGGGGATTCAGGGCTCACGGATCAGGCTGGGGGTCCAGCTGCGCCCCGTTCACTGCGGGGGGTGCGGGGGCACAAAACATACTCTTTAAGAAATTAAGAAAGAAATAAGGCGTAGGCAGGCAACGCGTTTGGCGTGACTGCGATATCTCCCCCCGCAGCCCCCGCACACCCCACCGGTGGGGGTGGCACTTTTTGTGTGCGCTTGGGTATGTATGTATCACCCCGTGTGAAAATTCTTGGGGGGTAGGGGTGCAGGATGGGGCAACTGGTTAGAGGCGCCTACTCCACACTGAACCTGAAAAACGCAGCCCTGTCCTCCGGAGCGAACTCAAGGCAGATGCTTCCATCGCGAACCGAGGATGCCGCGCCCCCCAGGTAACGAGCGGGATCAAGTTGGAGCTGAGTCATCATGTTCTCCTTGGAGCAGGCCCCATTGTTCCGCCTTCGATAAATTCGGCCTTGGTAAGGGATTGGCGTCGGTCGGTTTTGCCGCGACTGACGTTGGCCGCCCAAGCGACGATGCGGCGGACGACGGGTTGGGGATCCCAGCGAATGTGGGCTACGGACGGTTCGGACCAGGCGAAAGACGGATCGGCATCACTGCATATGATGGAGATGTCGTCCGGCACGCGGAGTCCCCTGGCGGCAGCAAACTGCAGGACCGCATTGAAGATGACAGTCTCGTCGCAAATGAGGGCCGTGGGGGGGGTGAGTTGGAACAATGAGGACAGGCAAGCTTGCAGGCCTTCCTTGCAATCGTCCCATTCCGGGAGATTGAAATTACCTGCGGAGAGCCCCTGTTCTTCAAGCTCGTCGAGGAAGGCCTGCTCGGCAGTGCCCGGTTCAGGAAGCCGACGTCTCGGACGTACCAGCAGGGTGATGCGGCGATGCCCAAGGTTAATCAATTCGCGGGCTACCATGATGAAGGCGGACACCTTGTCAGGTCCGGCGCCGGCGATGAGCAATCCTTCCCTACGCCCGAAAAGAGCAAAGGCCGGGATCGGGTTCGCCGCGAACCACTGGAGGACCGATCGCGAAGCGGCGCCGATTACCCAAACATCGGCTTCGGTTGACTCGACCAATGGAGCGATTCGGCTGACATCCATGCCGAGGGCTAGTAAGGATCGAGCGGGATGAACCACCGTATGCCCCGCCTCGCTTAGTTCGCGGTCGAGCTGGACCATGTAATTGGTATTCCGGTCAACTGCCTCTGAGAGCAGGAGTGCAACTCTCATAGGCCGAGCGTTGGCTAGTTTTGTGGAGGATATGATGAGACGACGGCGTCCTGCTCCCTGTCCGATCAAGAGCCCTTCCGCTTCGAGATTCCGCAGGGCGGATTCCACCGTTTTGTGACTGACTCCCAAGTCTTTAGCCAGGTTGTTGCGCCCGGGCACGGTCGTGAGCCATCGGCCCTTGGCCAGTTCCTGGCGCAGGTGGCTGGTGACTTGTTCCGTGATCGAGGAAAATTCGGATGACGCCATGGGGAAACCTGCATTTATAGTGACAGGTTGGCGAGAAAAATTGCCTTATGGTTGGTGGGTTTATTCGGTTAGAAATCACGAGCAAACCCGCGATCCGCCCCCAATTTCACCATGACAAAAGACTCCGAAGACATTGAAGCCATCGAGAAACTGGGCAAGGCGAGGGATGCGATCGTCGCCGAGCTCCGCAAGACGATCGTCGGCATGGACGAGGTCATCGACGAGATGATGATTTCGATTTTTGCCCGTGGCCACTGTCTACTGGTGGGGGTGCCCGGACTGGCGAAGACCCTCCTGGTGAGTTCGCTGGCAGAGGCCATGTCGCTCTCGTTCAAACGGATCCAGTTCACGCCGGACCTGATGCCGTCCGACATTACGGGAACGGAGTTGTTGCAGGAGGACCCGGAGACCCATCAGAGACACTTCAAGTTCCAGAAGGGCCCGGTGTTCACAAACCTGCTGCTTGCCGACGAAATCAACCGGACGCCCCCCAAGACCCAGGCAGCCCTCTTGGAAGCAATGCAGGAGAAGCGAGTTTCCTCGGGAGGCATGGATCACAAGCTTGATGAACCGTTCTTCGTTCTGGCGACGCAGAATCCAATCGAGCAGGAGGGAACCTATCCCTTGCCGGAAGCGCAGCTCGATCGCTTCCTCTTCAATATCCTGGTGAAATATCCGAGTTATTCCGAGGAGCTCGACATCGTGCGGAATGTCACCGGGGACGAGGAAACGGATCCCCAAAAAGTTATCGATGCGTCGGAGATCATCGAATTTCAGCGGTTGGTACGACGCATTCCTGTTTCTGAGCATGTGTTCAACTATGCGGTGACGCTGGCGCGGGCGACCCGGCCGGCGGAGCCGGATGCACCGGAGTCGATCAAGAAACTCCTGGCCTGGGGAGCAGGTCCGCGTGCTTCCCTGAATCTCGTCCTTGCCGGCAAGGCGCGAGCAGCTCTTCGTGGGCGATGCCACGTATCGATCGAAGATATCAGGGAATTGTGCCTGCCGGTCTTGCGGCACCGCATCATCCCCAACTTTGCCGCGCGCTCGGAAGGGATGACTTCCGACACCCTG
>JAQWTV010000075.1 GCA_029242545.1 Roseibacillus sp. | reverse complement strand
ACCGTTTGGCCCTCATCCGCCTTGCGTAGAATTCGGATGATTTCTTCCGTCGTGTGTCTCTTTTTCTTCATTCTTGGTTCTGAGTTATCCTCAGAACCTCTCATTCACAATGGCCCAGTTTAGGGGGACCAGATCAGTGTCTCGAAGGCAGACTTCGGAAGAGGCGGCGGAACCGCGACCTTCTTGGCCGCCGCCAAAGCCCCATGCATTCGGACCGGCTCCTGTGATGCGCCCGCGGAGCTCTCTAGGGCCTCGTCAGGAGCTAGGGTTTTTCCATGCTGATTCGAGAGGGCCGCGATATCCCGATCGAGATCCGCTAGCCTCGCATACAACTCGGACTGCGTCTTCCGAATCCGCTCAAGGGAGTCTTCTTCCTCTGACTTCATCAAATCGATTTTAAGAACCCTAATTGTAGCCAACATGGAGCTGGAGCGCCAATCGTTTTAAATTAACTCTCCATCGTCCTGATCGATGTTCTATTGGCTCCAAACGCTCACCTTCTGAGAAGCGACGGCTCACAAGTTT
Organism: Roseibacillus sp.; assembly: GCA_029242545.1. GTDB lineage: Bacteria > Verrucomicrobiota > Verrucomicrobiia > Verrucomicrobiales > Akkermansiaceae > Roseibacillus_B. The sequence goes on along the minus strand of JAQWTV010000075.1, from coordinate 7,393 downwards.
CCTTTAATTCCGTTGGTTAAAGGGGCCACCTGCAGAGAATGAAACTCATCTCCATGAAGCTTAAGGCGTGTAAATCCTGCCGACGGGATTGCCTGCAAGCACTTTCATAGCCCTAGACAACTACCAACGGACTCAATACCAGTCTTCTTGGTGGCCGCATGCCAGACTTCGATCATTTTCTTAAGAGGAACGATCACTTCGGGATGGGCCTCGGACACCTCTTTTTTTCTCGTGAGGATCTTGGGACAGGCCATAGAGGCGTGCCGCTTTTTTATCCCTGTCGTGAAGTTTTCTCCATCTAGTCAGATCCTTGCCGGGATGTCGGACCAATAGCTTCCAGTTGACTTCAACACACCAGATGTATTGTAACGTCTGATCCGGACTCTAGGGACTCATTTTGTGGGTGGAATGATTGACACCGAAGACCGCTTTACGGTTTTGAACTGCCTCGTCATCGAGAAGGTTGATACCGGTGAGATCTGAAGGTGTCTTGAGGCCTGTGGGACCTTTTCCTGACTCCCGCGCGAAACAATGATTCTAACAATATGGGGGAGTGAGTTAATCCGGCGTCCGTTGTAACAACTCAAGCTCTTTACCTTTATCATTCCATTTCTGCCTAAAGATCAGCTCCCCGTTTTTAAACTTAGTTACGCTCTCCTTCTGACCATTTTGGTGCCACGTTGTATTGGTGCGATTCGGGCCGTCACCTTTGAGGTAGCTCATTTGTCCGTTCTCATGATAAGCCTTAATGTAACCGCTTTGCTCGCCCTTCTTGAAGACCCCCTCTACTGACTTTTGCCCATTCTCATGCCACGAGGTATGAGGCCCGCTTCTTTTGCCGCCCTCATAGATCACCTCGCTCTTTTTTCGACCGTTCTTGTAATAGGTGGTGTAGAGCCCGTTTAGCTTTTTGTTCTTATAGCTCCCTACAGCACTTTTCTTCCCATTTGGCCAATGCTCGGTGAAGGGGCCATCCTTGCGGGCATTCTCTTCCCGCTTTCTTTGTTCCGAATCGAAACCATCCAGCGCCTGGGATATGGTGGCAACCCCAGCAAACCCAACCATAAAGAGTGCCGCTAATGGAATGCCAACTGCCGCAACGGGCACCATAGCTATCTCTGCACAGGAGGATAAGGCCAATATTGCCGCTATCAGGCTGGAGGGGACACCCAAGCGCTTGATTGTGTTTATTTTCACTTACTCATCCTAATGGAGGCCCCCAATTTTCGTTAATTCATAAGTTCAATCCGATCATCGATCAGAGCGATACCTGGGCAGATTGCCTCACCCGGGTCTGCCGAGTAGCCGGCATTCTTCCAGCATCGGGCGGCAAGATGTTAGACTAGTTTCCGCCCCCCGATCTCCTAGGTCCACGCATGCGTCAAACTTTTTGAGTCTCCCGCGGGGCACCAAGATGCCGCAATACATGAGCGTCAATATTCATGAATGCGCCATGCACTGGCATCCAAGGCATAACCGAGTAGGGCTCCGATATCGGATTCCAGAGATAAAGTAGAGCCGCGGGATGAACAAAGAGCTCCCTTGGAGCTCCAAAACACCTCCTTGGAGGATTCAATTACTCCCTCACAAAAAGTTACATATGATGGTGGCTCGACCTTGCTTTCATCCGATTAGTTTGACCAAGTTTTTCTGATTAGTTGAATTTCCTTCAATCTGGCGCCAACAGGAAATCGAAAAACTAACGGGAATTCGTGTAATTAGTGGACCTCTTGCCTAAATAGAAGTCGTGAGCCGTAAGAAGAAACGTAAATCAACAGACGGGGGCGAGGAGCTGACACACAGTCCGTTTGCTAGACTTCCTGGCCTGGAGAACCTGCAATCTGGCCCCGAGAACTCTCTTGATTCCGAATCCTTGGAGAACCCCAAAAGCCAGCCTCCGAAGACATCCAAGCGGGGACAAAAAAACACCAATCGCGGACGCGTGGACATTATCCGTCAGACTGCGCATCGCGGCGGAAAAGCCGTTACCGTGGTAAAAAACTTCTCGGGAATCGGGCAACCCGAGAAAGAGGCTCTCGCCAAAAAGATGCAAAAATCCTGTGGTGTTGGAGGCACGGTAAAGGAGGGGCGCATTGAGATCCAGGGAGACAAACGAGAAGAGGTCAAACGCATCCTGACTGAAGCGGGCTTCAAGCCAGTCTTTGCAGGCGGGTGAAGCTCCGGAAATCCCGGTCAAGCTGACCACCTCTTCCCCACCCTGCTTCCTGCGCTGAGCTGGAGGTGAGGTTATTCAGGAGCCCTCCGTAACGTCTCAATCTCTTTACCCTTTTGGTTCCAGACCTTTCTGGAGACCAGCTTGCCATTCCTATATGTAGAGACGCGCTGCTTCTGCCCGTTTTCGTGCCAAGATGTATTGGTGCCATTTGGACTGCCACTTGTAAGGCAACTTATTCGGCCGTTCTCATAATAACTCTTAACGGCTCCATCCGGCTTCCCCTCCTTGAAAACTCCTTCCAAAGACTTCCGGCCATTCTCGTGCCATGAGGTATGAGGACCATTTCTTTCCCCGGCATCGTAGGTTACCTTACTCTTCTTTTGACCGTTCTTGTAATAGGTCGTGTAGAGGCCGTTTAGCTTTTTGCTTTTGTAGCTTCCTACAGCTTTTTTCTTACCATTTGGCCAGTGATCAATGAAGGGGCCGTCCTTACGCGGTTTCGCTTCCCGCTCCCTTTCTTCGGTTTCGAAAACAGATATTGCCTGCGATAGAGCGGCAAGACCGAAAAAACCAACCATCAGAGCAGCTCCTGCCGGGACGGCGGCTACCTTGAGGAGGGGGTCGGATCCTTGGCCACACGAGGAGAGGCTTAGAATTAAGGCTGTGATACTAGAAGGAAGACCAAGGCGCCTCATGATCGTCGATTTCATCTGCCTAGATTAGTCTCAGGCGGCTAATCTCTCTAATTGATAAATCCTATATAAACATCGAATAGAGTGATCCATAGTTGAGGCTTGGCTATCGTCCCCCGCACCCTGCTTGCTGCACCTTTGTAGGCTGCAAGGTTAGCCGCGCCATGGCTCCCGCTCCCTGATGGGGTGCGCTATTCTTCGGAGTGCTCTAGCGTCTCAACTTCTTCGCCTTTGCTGCTCCAGTATTTGTGAACTAGCTCGCCGTCTTTGTCGGTTGCTTCGTGCTGATTCCGGCCATTCCGGCACCAAAACATCACGAGGCCATCCCGCTTGCCGTCTTTTAAGTTAACCCCATAGCTAGAGATCTCCGGGGTTCGTGGATTGCTCCGAATTTGTGACGGAAATGTCACGAAGCTCCTATTGATGACATCCGAGCCACGCATTAAACAACCAGCCCATGGTTACCTTCTTAGAGATCCTCGGGAGTCTTGGTGTTTTCTTGTTTGGCATGAAAGTCCTGAGTGAGGGCACTCAGAAGGTCGCCGGTCAACGCATGCGTCACGTCATGGCCACCATGACGAAGAATCGGGCGTCCGGAGTTGCTACCGGTTTCGGAGTCACTTGTCTCCTGCAGTCCTCGTCCGCCACCACTGTCATTGTGGTTTCTTTCGTGAACGTGGGTCTTCTCACGCTCATCGAGTCAATCGGCGTCATTATGGGTGCCAACCTTGGCACGACCGTTACCGCCTGGATCATCGCGGCGGTAGGCAAATTCAGCCTCGCAAAGATCGCCATTCCGATCATCGGAATTGGCGTTCCGTTCATTTTCATCGGCAAGGGCCGCGCCAAGGGCTGGGGCGAAGCGATGATCGGATTCGGCCTTCTCTTCTTCGGTCTCGGTCTCCTTAAAGAGGCGGTTCCGGACGTGAAGGGGATGCTCGCGAGCGACGACGCCGCCATAAAGGCCCAGGCGGAGAGCGTTCTCCAATTCATCAAGAGCCTCAGCGGCAAGGGCTACCTCTCCTACCTCATATTTCTGGCCTTTGGGGTGATTCTTACCCTGATGGTGCAATCATCGTCGGCCGCCATGGCCATCACCGTGACCCTCGCGATGAACGGATGGATTGGATTCGAGGAATCGGCCTTTGTTGTGCTAGGCGAAAACATTGGAACTACGGTCACGGCCTGGTTGGCCTCGCTCGGGGCGAATCATCATGCCAAGCGTGCGGCGCGAGCCCACTTCATGTTCAATGTTGTCGGCGTTATCTGGATGATGATCCTCTTCTATCCCTTTAAGGAACTCGTATTATGGATATCGGGCGGCCTTCCCGAGTCGTTCCGAATGGAGAAGCACAATACCGACGTCGGCTTCAATCTCGCCATATTCCACACCCTGTTCAACTTCACCAATATCTGTCTCCTGATCGGGTTCGTTCCGCTCCTCGAGAAGATCGTCAAAAAGTGGGTCAAGGAGCCTGAACCGACCGGCCGCCGCGAGCGTCTCACCTTCATCACCCAGGGCATGGTCAACACCGGGGAACTCAATCTTCCGGAGGCGGAGAAAGCCGCCGTCGAGTTGGCCAAGCTCACCCAGGACATGTTCGATGGCTTCGTTGAAGTCTTCAATAATCCCAAACAAGACCTCTCTGAAAAGGTAAACAGCCTCCATGAAATGGAGGACGAGGCCGACGAACGCACTGCTGACATCACCGAATATCTGGTGCGCTGTGCCTCTGCAGAGATCGGTCAACTGAATGCCACCGGGGTGGCTCAGATGATCCGGATCGTCTCTGAATTGGAGGAAATTTCAGACACGATCTACCGCCTCGTGAAACTCACGCAGCGCAAGTATAAGAAAGAGCGGGAATTCACCTCGGAAGCTACCGAGGGCCTGCGCGATTACGCACAACTCATTGCGCGGTTCATCACCGTCTACAATGAGAAGATGTTCCAACCCGTCGATCGGAAGGAAATTGATGCCGCACGCACCCTCGAGAATGAGATCGGATCACGCGGCAAGTCTCTCAACAAGCTGGCCTTGGGTCGAATGGCAATGCCGGAACCTGACATCAAGGCTGAGATCCTCAATATGGAGCTCAACAACCACTGCGAGAAGATCGGGAACCACGGTTTCAACGTGATGCAATGCCTCTACGCGATGGCTAACAAGGAAGAAGCTCCCGATAATATCGCGCAACCGATCGATCAGATTATCGATAATAAAAGAGACCAGCCCGAAGGGTAAGGGCGTAGGCAATCTCCCAAGGCGAGAACTATTCGACTACTTCCATCAGGACGACGACGGAGATAAAATCGTGCTGCGAAAGTCGACGATCAAGACGGCCTTCTTGTCCCCTGATTGATACTGGATCATCGACTCAGCGCATCAATCAGCGAGCCTCTATCAGCTCTCCATCAATGATGCATGCAACAGGCTCCAGGTGCAAGATTCAGCGGAGGAGCAAAGATATCCAGTCCGGGGGGGCGCGACTTGTTCTTGCTCCCTATTACAGCCACTGTTAATTGCTCAACCATGAAGATCAGGATTATCGCTCCAGCCCTTGTCAGTCTTCTTGGCGCCGCATCGGCTGATCTAATCATATACGAGTCTTTTGACTATGAGCCGACAGCAGAGGCTAATAACGGACGATTCTTTGGTGATTCTTCACAACCATATGATACAGGCATGGGACTTGGAAGCTGGTCTCACCGGGATGCAGGCGGGAACGGGACTGCAAATAATATCGCTCCTACAAATGAGGGAGATATCGCTGATGAAGGCGTGACGTTCACAGACCTTTTGGGCAATGAATTACCAGTCACGGGCAATGCGTATGAACGGCGGCAGCGAGTCGGCCAAGTGGCCGCGAGTGCTCCAATAGACCCGCCCGCCACAGCAGGACTGACTGCCGACAACTCAACGATGTGGATGAGCTTTCTGTTCCAGGATTTCGGCTTCAGCGGGCCAGACTTCGGAATCGGGATCCACTCAGAAATGATGGTAAGTGACGACAATCAAGGGCTAGAAGCTCCCGGTCACGGAGTAGGGTTTGGAATCGTTGCCACCGGGGGACAAAACCGAAACATCCGGACTGCCGTCTATAATAACTCAATTGGAGCGTCTCAGCTCGCAGCGGAACCTAGCCCCACCTTTAACGGGCCAGCTGCGAGTGATGTTTTTTTGTTGGCGCTCAAGGTAAACTGGAATCCAGAAGGAACTCCGGACGAAATTTTCGCTTTTATTATTACCGATATCACAGTCGAACCAGATGAGACTGAGGCCGTTGTCATGGATACATTTGACTTCGATTTGATCACTCAGCAATCGTTGAACGTGATCAATTTTAGTGACACTCAGGTTGGGTATGTGGATGAGATTCGGATCGGGACCACTTTCAATGCCGTCATGGGTAGAGGGGTGAAAGAATCCTCGAGGCAACTCGCAGTCAAAGCTTCTGGAGACAGTTTGGAGATCAGTTGGGAGAGCGACCCGGGCAAACTCTACAACCTGCGGAGTGCCACCGACCCCAGCGAAGCCTCACCTCCTGAGTGGGCCATATTTGAGGGAAACAGTGATATCACAGCGACTCCGCCCAAAAACTCCTTAATACTGCCCCTTCCGGACGAGGTATCACGTCTTTTTGTAGTGGAAGAATTTGTGGCACCCCCGGTGATTTACTTTTCAGATGATCTAGAATCAGGAGCGGACGGTTGGGACACGTTAGTGAATGATGAAAATGGCACCACTGAATGGATCCTTGGGATGCCTGCCGGCTCTACTGGGCCCTTGGCTGGCGCGAATGATTCTCTTAACGCTTTCACAACAAACCTCGGAAACTATGGGCCAGGCTCGAATATTTCCTTGCGTTCTCCAAGGGTGAACTTGTCCGCGGCCACTTCGGCACACCTAGGTTTCGAGGTGTTCCGTGATGCAGATGGATTAACCGACACAGCTTCTGTCCGGTTCCTCCGAGGTGATTCCCTCGAGCAGCTCGGAGCCGAGGTGGATATAGACATGACCACCTTGGACACCAGTTACCAACTCCTGACTATACCGATCGGGCAAGAGGTCCTCGGCGAGGCGGGAGTTATTGTGGAGTGGAACTTCCAGAGTGACGATTCGGCGGATGCCTTCAGTGGGTTGACCATCGATAATATTGTAATCGGGCAATAGCCTACCCCGCACCCTGCTTCCTGCACCTTCGTCGGCTGCAGCGTGCACCGCACCATGGCTCCTCCACTGGGATGAGTTGTCCGGTGGAAACGTATACCCCTTTTTTAATAGCCTCACCGTCAGGCTATAGGCATTGTTCTCATGATGAGGCCTGTCCTTCTTTTGTCCGTGTCACTGACTCTTGTTTTGTTTGGGGGCTGCGGGAGGGGGGACCTTGTTGTTGAGGCTAAGGTGAACTGGCCAATGCCTGAACTCGGTGATGCGGACTTTCCCCGCCCGTCGCCCAGTCCTCGACACGATCAGAAAGTGAAGGCGGCCAGAGATGGGAGTTACGACCTGGTCCTCGTTGGT
>JAQWTV010000057.1 GCA_029242545.1 Roseibacillus sp. | reverse complement strand
GCTCCCAGGTCGTAGACCTGATAGCTCTCGACCGACAAGACGTTGTCTTTGAATTCCGGTGCCTTGGCCGCCTCTCGCTGGGCTACTGAAACAGCGTTCTTGTCTACGCCCTCCTTGGTCATATTGGTGCCGAGGACGCCGATCACGAAGGGCATGCCCGGGGTGTCGTATTCCTTGCGCACGTCCTTGATGAAGTGGACCATCATGTCGCGGTAATTCTCTCGGAATTCATCGGAGAATTGATCGTTGAAGCCCTGAAACCACACGAATCCGGCCATCTCATGTCCGGCAGTGGCGTCATAGGCAGGGTGGTATTTCTTGAGGTCCTTGAGCACCTCGCCGATCGCTTCATTCATCATCCGCCAGTTGAGGCCGGCATTCTTGCGGATGTCCGCGGCGTTGTTCGCCTCCTTCTGTTTGTCGTTCAGTGCGTAGGTCCCGGCGGAGGGCGGACGGAAATCGTAATTAATGGACTTGCCTCCCCAGGACGTCTTGATCAAGAGGATGGGGCCATCCAGTTTCTGTGCCATGGAGAGGCCGAAGCTGAATTCCGGCCCGATCTTAGTGGGGTTCCCCCCGAAGCCCACCGTCAGTGGTCCCGAGCGTTTGTTGCCGTCTGCAATGGAGGAGATGTGCACTCGGTCGGAGACGACGCAGGATGAGATGACCTTGTTGGTGTAAGCGTCATAGGCTTCATTGAGTTTTTTCAATTCCGCTTCCACGGCCGTCTTTTCGGGTCCATCGCTCAAGGCTTTGATCTTGTCGTTGGAGATTCCGCCTGTGAGTTCGTCGATCCTGCGGGCTCGCTCCAATTGTTCCTCCAGCGCTTCCGGGGAGAGCCCGCTGTCAGCCTTGAAGACTAGTTGAGTGAGTTTCTTGTCCCTCTCGTCCCCCGGGCGATACAGGGTGGCCAGAGTATGCTGGTTCGCATGTCCCACCGTGTTAGATTGTCCTGCAAGGATGAAAATTTTCAATTTCTCTCCAGCGAGGACCGGGCTGGTGATTGAGAGGATAGAGATAGTGGTGGCGGCCAGGATCTTGTTCATCAGTGGTTTATTGGGTATGTTTGAATCTCTTTCAGAATGAGGGTATTGGATCTTGGCTCGGCTGTAGCTTCAAGCAAGAGTTTGTCATCTGGCCCCTGATATTGACCTGGGGCAGGCGCTTCTGCTAAGGAGAGGAATTCACTCGCGAACATGAAGTTTATCTCGATCAGTAGCGCTGTCATTATTCAGGCCTTTCCAGTGTCATTTGCCTTCTGCGACGATGAGATTTCTATTTCTGTCGAGTCAGGCACGGAGGTTAGTTGGCAGTCTTCAAGGGGATTTGATTATCTGGTTCAGTATGCCACAGCGGTCGGTAGCGACGCGTGGAAGGATCTTGGCCGACGTATCTCTGGGAACGATGCGAGGTGCTCAGTTCTGGACCCGGAAACCGGTATGGTGCGACGCTACCGAGTCCTGCAGATGCGCCCAGACTTCGTCCCGGCTTCCTCGATCCTATCGAATGGGAGTTTCGAGGAAGGCGACCTCTCCTTTGCCAAAAGCTGGACTGGCGCGGCCAACCCACCCATCAGGAGTGCAAAGGAGGCTCACAGGGGTGCGTTCAGCATGCATTGCAAGCTCGCGAACGTAGGGCAGCAGCCTCAGGAGGGGCGGCTTACTCAGCGAATTCGGGGAGCGGGCTCGATGATAGAGGGGGGAAAGGTCTACAACCTTTCCTTCTGGACAAAGACTGTGAGCGCGGGGCCTTCCTATGTTCAACAATACCACCTTGAATGGCTGGGAAAGGCAGGAGAGATTCTGGCTGCGGAAAACTATATCAACTTTCCAAGCGATCCCGGAGAGTGGAAAAGGCATACGATTCCGGAGCTTCGGGCGCCGGGCGCGGCGGTGGCAGCGGTAATTCGATTTCGGTTTGTGACAGGAGCCATCGAGGGAGCCCATGGTGAGGTTTATCTCGATGATGTGTCGTTCGAAACCGGGGATGTCGACCCAGCCAGACAACCGAGATCCATCAAGGTGGAGACGAGCCCTGCTTCACGTATAAGCTGGGCAACGAGGAAAAACTGGATTTACTTGCCCTTTGAGGTCGTCATCGATGCCTCGGGAGACCGGTCGTCGTTGAAGCCTGTCATAACGGGGGATGGGAGCCCGGTATCGGTCAAGGTGCCTTCGGCCATCGCGGCAAGTCTTGCAGGCTCTTCAGTCACCCGCGTTTCCCTTCTGTCGCCCGGAGATCTCTCGGTAAAGCAGAACAGCCGTTCAGGGCTGGTTCTCAACTGGAAAAAGGCCGAAGGGGAAAAAGTGAGTTACAGGATCCTTCATGGTGATCGTCCGGGAGTTCTTTCCCATTCGATTGATACTGGAGAGGTCTCCTCGGGTGTCATTGGAGGGGTAGAGGCGGGGGCTACCATTTACTTTGCGATCTTGGCCATTGAGAGGGGTGGAGGATGAGTTTGCTGATGCCGAGACTTTAGTTAAGCGGCGCTCTGAGAGAGATCCGGTTGGAGCGGGGATGCTTTGATGTTGAGTTTGTGTCTTCCGCGGGGCAGGCTTCAACCACCGCGCAGCGCGGCAGGTCATGAGTAGAGAAGGTCAACAGGTGTCGCTATATGACACGACTCTCCGAGACGGAACCCAGGGAGAGGGATTCCAGTTATCCGGCTTGGACAAATTACGGATTGCTCATCGTCTCGACGAGTTTGGAGCCGATTACATTGAGGGAGGCTGGCCAGGGTCTAATCCCAAGGATGTGGAGTTCTTCAAGGCGGCAGCTGATGAAGAATGGAGCCATGCCCGGATTGCTGCTTTTGGGTCCACCCGGCGTCACGATCTCGCAGTGGAGGATGATCCACAGGTGAAACTTCTCATTGATGCGGCAACTCCGGTGATCACCATTTTCGGGAAAAGCTGGAAGCTTCACGTCACGGAGGTTCTTAAGACGACACCTGAGGAAAATTTCTCCATGATCCGCGATACAGTGCGGTATCTTGGTGAGGCTGGTCGGGAAGTCATTTATGATGCCGAGCACTTCTTTGATGGCTATAAGGATGATCACGAACACGCGATGCAAACGCTGGAGGCAGCTGCGGAGGGTGGGGCGAAATGTCTGGTTCTGTGCGATACGAACGGAGGCACGATGCCCGACGAGGTCGCCGCGATCTGCTCAGCAGTGAAGGAGCGCGTTTCCGGAGTTCCGTTCGGAATACACACGCATGATGATTGCGGGGTGGGAGTTGCCAACGCGATTGCAGCTGTGGACGTAGGGGCGGTTCAGGTTCAGGGAACCGTTAACGGATATGGCGAGCGGACTGGGAACTGCAACATGACCTCCGTCATACCGATTCTTCAATTGAAGAGGGGTATCGAGGTGGTGGAAGATCTGACTAAGCTCAAGGAGTTGTCCCTTTTTGTAGATGAGGTTTCGAACAACTCTCCTCACAACCGGGCTCCTTTTGTGGGACGAACGGCGTTTTCTCACAAGGGAGGAATGCACGTGAACGCGGTGCAGAAGGTGGCTCATAGCTACGAACACATTCGTCCCGGTGAGGTCGGAAACTCCCAGATCATTCTGGTAAGTGAGCTTTCGGGCCAATCCAATATCCTGATGAAGGCCGAGGAGATCGGCTTGCCTCTGGCCAAAGGGAGCGAGGAAGCCAAGGCGGTGCTTGCCAAGGTCAAGGAGAGGGAGAAGGAAGGTTACTCCTACGAGGCCGCTGGGGGGTCTCTTGAGCTATTGATCCGTCGGGAGACGGGGCAGCACGAGACGCGATGGGCTCTGCGTGAGTATCAATGCAATTTCCGGCATTATCGGGATGGCCATAATCCGGTCTGCGAAGCTACCGTAAACATGGAAGTCGAAGGTGTGGCAGAGCATACGGCATCGGAGGGGCATGGAGTGGTGAACGCTCTCGACAAGGCCTTGCGGCAGGCGCTGATGCGCCATTTTCCGGCCATTGAAGGGGTCTCGCTCATTGATTACAAGGTCAGGATCCTCGATGGCCATGCGGCTACTGCGGCAAGAACCCGGGTTCATATCGTGCATACCGACGGAGAGCGCACCTGGGGGACGGTGGGAGTTTCGGATAGCATCATAGAGGCTAGCTGGATCGCGCTGACTGAAGGGATTGACCTTTTTCTCCAACGGAAGGGTTAGTAAGCGTTTGCCTTGTAGACATCGTGGGGTGTTCGGGTAAAACAGGGGCATGAAAGTTGCCCTTCTTGCCCTGTTAGGTGTCTCATCCCTCGCTTTCGCGGATCATCACGGGAAGGAGCAATCCCTGTTTAACGGAAAAGATTTTACGGGATGGAAGGTTCCCAAAAATAATATCTGGTGGTCCGTGGCAGACGAAATGATCGTGGCCAAAAGCGGGCCGAAAAAGAGGGGAAGTAATCTTTGGACCGAGAAGGAATATGAGGACTTTGATATGGTCTGTGACTTCCGATTTGATGGAAGCGGGGATTCGGGGGTGTTTCTCCGGGACGGAGGGCAGCAGATCCAGATTGGCATTTCTGGATCCCTCAAGCGCGACATGACAGCCTCTCCCTACATTTCGGGGAAAGGTTACCCGGTCGAGGCCGAGGCAACGAAGGGAGTAAAGGGCGTGAAAAGCCTCCTCCGGATCAACGAGTGGAATACCCTACGAGTCCGTGCTAAGGGGCCTAAATATGATGCCTGGCTAAATGGAGTGCACGTGATGACCTATACTTCGACAAACGCTAAGGTGAAGGGGCCGGTGGGCTTGCAACTCCACGGGAACAAGGTCATGTCCATTGATTTTCGTAAGCTCTCGATAACAGAGATCACAAAGAAGGGTTGAGGGTAGCAGATTTCCGTGGCGGAGGGATCTGGAAGCGAAATGATTCGCCGTTGCTTTTCTGATCAATCAATGGCAAGGGCACGGGGACGATGCTGACCATCCGCAAGCTAATGATGGCCTACGGAGGGAGGACGCTCTTCGATGAGGCTGATCTGACGATCAACTGGGGGGAGCGTATCGCCTTGGTGGGTCCCAACGGGGCGGGAAAGTCCACCTTGTTCCATATTATCCTGGGCAATGAAGAGGCCAATGCCGGGACTGTGGAGCGCGATGAATATGCCCACGTGGGATACCTTTCTCAGGAAGCGGGAAACCCGGGTGATGAGACGGTTCTCCAGATCGCCACGGCCATTAATCCTGAAATGCGTGAGGTTCAGAGAGTCATGCGCGAGCATGAGAAGGCGGGCACCCTGGATGCCGTGGAATACGCGGAGGCCCAGGACCAGTTTACCCTGATGAATGGATTCCAGCTGGAACCAAAGGCGAGGAAAATTCTCGCGGGCCTTGGCTTCAAGCAGGAAGACTTTGACCGGCCGGCGCATGAAATGTCGGGGGGCTGGGTCATGCGGGCGCACCTGGCCCAAATTCTGTGTCTCGAGCCGGACCTGCTGATGCTGGACGAGCCGACTAACCATCTGGATCTGCTAGCTCTCCTCTGGTTTCAGAGGTATCTCTCGAACTACCCTGGAGCGATCCTGATGATTTCCCACGATCGACACTTTATGGACGCGATTGCGGAAACTGTTGTCGAGATTGATGAGCAGAAGTTGATTTCCTACCAGGGAGATTACAGCAGTTATCTCGGTGAGCGTGAGCTCCGCTACGAGCAGAAGATGTCGGCTTACAGGAACCAGAAGAAAGAGGTCGACCGAATTCAGGAATTCATCGACCGGTTTCGCTCCGTGGCATCCAAGGCCTCTCAGGTTCAGAGCCGGGTCAAACAGATTGAAAAGATGAAGACGCTGGAAAAGCCCAGAGCTCCACGGAAGGTCTTCAAGTTTCATTTCCCCGATCCCCCGCGCAGTAACCAGAAGGTTATCGAGTTGGATAAGGTGAGCCAGTCCTATGGAGAAACCCAGATATACAATCAGCTGGACCTTGTGGTTGAGCGAGGGGATCGCACCGTGCTTGTTGGTCCCAATGGCGCAGGTAAGTCTACCTTGCTGAAAATTCTGGCGGGAACGATTCCTATCAACGGTGGAGAGAGAAAGGCAGGCTATGCGACGAAGCTGGGCTACTACTCCCAGCACCGCTCAGAGCTGCTGGATGAAAGCAAATCGGTTCTTGAGGAGATCTGCACGACGGGGGCAGGGATGAGGGAGGAGGATGCCAGAGGCCTTCTGGGATCGTTTCTTTTTCGCCGGGAGGACGTTCATAAGAGGGTAAGGGTTCTCTCGGGAGGAGAGAAAAGCAGGCTGAACTTGGTTAAATTCCTCGTGGATCCTCCGAATCTTCTCCTGATGGACGAGCCGACGACTCACCTCGACCTTCTTTCGGTTGAAGCCCTGATTCAGGCCCTGAAGCAATTTTCAGGGTCGCTTGTGTTCATTTCCCACGACGTGCACTTCATTCGTAAGTTGGCGGAGACAACATGGCATATCGCTGATGGGCAGGTGACCAAGTATAGTGGGGGATACGATTACTATCTCGAAAAATCCGGGCTTTTGGATGATGAGAGAGGCGGAGTAACCGCCTGATGACGGGGTAGCTTCGTCGGGGGTAGTCCTCTTATTGGAGGGTGAGTGGGTCATTGGTCGTAAAATTTCGGGACCAAGGGGGTTTCTGGTATAAAAATGGAAATGGAGTCTTTCCTGTCCGGTTGGGAGAAGGATGTTCCAGCTCCGGATATGTGTTCTTCTCTCACCTGGCCTCCAGGCTCCGAGCGGGGAGCTGTTGGATATCCTGGGTCTGCCACGGGACGACGATTCGCTTCTAGCCCATCGGTTTAATCGGGGATCCAACGAAGCACATTTCTCTACCGGAGACTCCGGTGGTCCGGGCGGGATATCTGGTCCGAACGGTGAGCCACACCTCTCGAGCGTCAATCTTGGCAGACATCGGGGGACGACGGACTACGGCCACCGACTTAACGGATCATTCGGAGCGCTGGGTATTTCAATCGATGCCTCCGCACTTTTCCCATGGCTACAGCCGATTCTTTCCCAGACGCGGTAAGCGTCACCCAACTGAAACAGCAACCCATAAAAAACTATGAAATTACATTCACAACTTCTCTGCCGCCTAGCTTATTCAGCATTCCTGATGGGAATGCTGGCAGGAGGGCTCTCGCTAGGTCAGGAAATTGAATCAACGGAAGTTGATGGCGATACCCTCCGCGTTCGGATCCGGGCCCCTCGGATAGAATTGGAGCGAATCAATCCGGACGGGAGTTCAACCGCCGAGGCTTCTTCCTCCAGCAATTCACAGATCGTGGAGCTCGAAATTCCCATGAACTCACCCACTAAGCTTTTCCGGGCACGGGTGCGCCTGGGAGACCAGGACTTTGGCTCAGCCCTCCGCCCCATAGTAGAGCAGGGCGCGATTCCCAGTCTGAATGACATCAGGCCCTCCTCGATTAATCTAGAGGGGAACGCGCTGACTCTCCATTTTCCTCCGGAACATACTGAGGTTCGTAATAGGGATTTCTTCCCGGAGGGGTTCCCCCTGTTTCTTGACGAAGGGCCCCTGAGAATGCAGCCCGGGCGGGCCCCAGGCTCGTATACCGCGGTGCTAAATGAAGGAGTAGCGAGGAAATTCCGCTTCGAACTGGAAGGAGCCCTCAACCGCTTACGGGGGCTCGGGGACGGCACAGTCCCGGTGTATGCAGATCGTCAGTTTACTGGCCGTATGGCCGTGCCGGCGATTAATGCGCTGGGTGACAGCGTGGACCTGTTCCCTTTCCGGAATAACCGGGAGATCCAACCGCTCGCTTTTGGTGGAGGCGCGATTCTCGGTTCTTCCTCCGCAGTAGATTTCGGAAAGTCACTGCTGATCACGGATCTCTCGGTTGTCAATGATCCCCAGCGGACTTGGGATCCTTTCAATCCCAACGCCTTGTCATACATCGACCCAGCCACGGGGCGCCCACGTAAGTGGACCTTTGGGTTCCTGATGGAGGAAATGTGCAATTCCATGCTGACCGGGGTGGACCCGAAGATCTTTGCGCGCCGCTGGATCGACCATTTTGAGCAGTTCCAGACGATTAACTTCGATGATGTTCCCGATCGGCAGGGTGACGTTCAGGCTGCCCTTATTGACAAATGGGAGGCCGCTAACGCAGCAGAAGGTCTCGATCCCCTGGATCTTAAAAACGCCCCCTTCCGCCTGACTGCGATCGTGAACCGGGTCGATCTGCGGAGTGCCTCAGGCTATGCGGCCGGGGATGCGGGAGAATGTCGTTTCGTCTTCTGTGCCTACGACCTCGACACTGGAGAGCACAAGCCGATGACCGTAATCTTTGAATATGGGGTGCCCCTCGGGACCTGTGTCCAGATCAAGAACTGGGCCCAGCAGTGGCAGCAGTTGAGTGGCCTCGACTTTGTTTCCGTCGACCCCACGAGCACGTTTAACGCAGATCTTGAGGGGCTCACTGACGTGGTAGCGTTGGCGAATGCCAATCCCGCCAAGCCCAATGGCAGCGCAATCAACCAGCTTCGTTCCAACAATTTCATTGAGCCTTTTACTCTGCCTTGGACCATGCGGGAGTGGCAGATCACCGGGGCCGGGGTAGCGCCGAGCCATCTCACTGCGGTTACGACCAAGCAGACTCCGGCGAACTCAAAAATGGGCACCTCTGACCTTGCCAACTATCTGAATACCTTCGAGGCCGATATTCTCGCTGGCACTCATACTGTTCCGCTCTCCTTCCCAGGAGCCACTCCTTTTCTCTCGGGAAAATCAGAGGTTCCCACTCCCGGGTTTTTCTGGAACACCGCTGGAATTACGAATAATGAGGCTCGCCATCACTTCTCCTTGAACACCTGCAATGGTTGCCACGGGGGAGAGGCAGGAGCCCAGCTTCCGACGGTTGGTGGCCTGCCGCTGGATCCCGTCACCGGGATGGGGGCAACAGGTCCGTCCAGTTCTGCGCCAAGCTTTGTCCATATTGCGGAACGGAATGCTACTGCACAGTCGCACCTGTCCAGATTTCTTACGGGAACTGGAAGTGCTCTCAGCGACCCTGTCAGCGGTGTGCCCCGGTTTTTTGACGACCTCACGCGCAGGGCTGCAGATCTCGATTTTGC
>JAQWTV010000055.1 GCA_029242545.1 Roseibacillus sp. | reverse complement strand
TCGATGTCGGCTCGTCGCATCCTGGGGCTGGAGAAGGTCCCAAGGGTCCGGCTGTTCGCCGGTTAAAGCGGCACGCGAGCTGGGTTCAGAACGTCGCGAGACAGTTCGGTCCTCTATCCTCTGTGGGCGTAGGAAAATTGAGGGGTTCACTTTCTAGTACGAGAGGACCGAAAGTGACGCACCTCTGGTGTTCCAGTTGTTCTGTCAAGAGCATTGCTGGGTAGCTAAGTGCGGAAGAGATAAGCGCTGAAAGCATCTAAGCGCCAAGCTCCTCCCAAGATAAATTTTCCCTGAGGATCGTGGTAGACCACCACGTTGATAGGCTGGCGGTGTAAGTGCAGTAATGCATTAAGCTCACCAGTACTAATCATCCGATTGGCTTGATTCCTCTCTCTCGAGATCGGGAATTTCAAGGACCAAGACGGACTAGGTCAAATAGATCGAGACACAGAACTTATGTTTGAATTCTTCACATGGATGTCAGGGAGCGGCCTGACATTGGTAACCAGGGGCCGTGTGCCGGGCGCATGTCCGCGCGACGCCCGGCCTCTGGTGACCACAGCGTAATGGAACCACCCGGTCCCATTCCGAACCCGGAAGTGAAACGTTACTGCGCCGATGGTAGTTGGGCGAAAGGCCCTGCGAGAGTAGGTCGTTGCCAGTTATTTGCCCGGCTTCTTCGAGAGAAGAAGCCGGGCGTTTTTTTTGCGATGCATGCACCAGGAAGTGGATATTCACCCTTAGCTAGGGTTGAGCGGTTCTCCAAAATGATAGCCAGCCAAGCAACGTGGCAGTAGTGTTTGAGGCCGGGCTCACCTAAGGCCCTTTAGCCTCCCACACGCTCTTCCGCTTCCCGTATGTTGACTCAATCTGCCATAATCCGCCTCGGCTCCGCCTTGGTCTTTCTCGGGGTTGCACTCGGGGCATTCGGTGCTCACGGCCTCGAGGCGATTCTGGAAGAAAATAAACGTGTCGAAACCTGGAACACCGCCGTTCTCTATCACCTCATTCATGGGATGGGCCTTCTCTTTGTGAGCCTATTTCGAGTCCCGCCTCGCGGGGTATGGATCTGCTTTACCCTCGGCATTCTGATTTTCTCGGGTTCGCTTTACGTTCTCGCACTCACCAATTTCACCAAGCTGGGGATGATCACTCCGGTAGGGGGCCTGGCTTTCCTGTTGGGCTGGCTCACTTTATTTCTAGCTGCTGGCGCTTTGGTCAAGCGATAGTCCAAGCTGCTCCGCTGTCCAATTTAGTCCTTAGGCTCAGGGGCCTGTAGGCGGGGATCTTGCCTTACCCCAAGACCTTGAGGCAGGTTCAGAATCCACCGGCTTCTGCTGATACTCTTGACACGAGGTGGGGAGGGTGTGTCATCGCATACCTGCTATGCGAAAGACAACTGCCACCATTGCCAGCCTGATGCTGTGTTTCGGCCCGGGTTTTGCCCTTGCCGATGAGCGAACGAAGGGAGAAGAGCCGGGCTTCGAACATATCTTCGACGGAAAGAGTCTTGAGGGCTGGGAGGAAATGCCCAGCGTGAAGCAGAAGGCATGGAGTGTTCAAGACGGCATCATCGTTGGAGAAGGGGACAAGGGTCGTGGCTACCTAGTCTACAGCAAGGATAAGGATCTCGCAGATTTTGAGTTAAAGTTTCTTTATCGGTTTCCGGGAAAAGGGAACAGCGGAGTGAATATCCGGGCACGAGTTGACAAGACTGGTCGGCGCAAGTTCGAGGGCTACCATGCGGATATCGGGAACGTTGGTATCGGAGGGAAGGTTCTGGGAGCCTGGGATTTCCATACCCCGGGGCGAAGGGAGCATCGGTGCTTTCGGGGTGATAGCCTTGTGATTGATAAGGATGATAAGCCTACGATTACTCCGCTGAAGAATGCGGTCACCGTGAAAGATATTAAAAAGGGTGGTTGGAATGAGCTGCATGTGCTCGCCAAGGGGAATAGTTTTCAGTTTTTCCTGAATGGAAAACCTTCCGCGGAGTTCGTTGAGCACCTTCCCGAGGCTAAGAGACTACTTAGTGGTATGATTCAGCTTCAACTGCATGACCCTGGGATGATTGTACACTACAAGGACATACGTCTTAAGGTGCTTAAGTAGAGGCTCCCGAGGCTGTCCGCGGACCATGACGCTAGAAGGCTGAGGCAGTAGCACACCAGACTATGGAATGCTTCCAGCTCCGTCCGATAGGCAGGATTGAAACTCCATACAGGGACAAATTTGGAGTCCCCAGGCAGGCGGGACTGGTGCCGTCGGCTCGAGGGAGGCTGGTGCTTGATCCGCCATTCCGAAGGGAAGAGGCCTTTCGAGGTATAGGAGAGTGCTCTCATTTGTGGCTCGTGTTTCTCTTCAATAAGGTCGGAGAAGAGGAGGTGCGCCTCAGTGTCCGACCTCCCCGGTTGGGGGGGAACGAGAAACTCGGGGTTTTCGCAAGCCGTTCCCCCTATCGTCCAAATCGGATCGGAATTTCTGCGTGCATGTTTCATGGGTTTGAGACTGACCCGCAGGGTGGAATGGCTCTCATCCTCTCTGGGGTCGATTTGATCGATGGGACTCCAGTAGTCGACGTTAAGCCTTACCTCCCCTATGCGGATATGATTGAGGGAGCGTGGTCAAATATCGCACCCGAAGCACCGGAAAGGTTGCCGGTTCAGGTAGCGGAGGGAGTCAGGAAAGTCTTTGAGGCTCTCCCTGGCGAGAAGCAGCAGGTCGTGCTGGAAACTCTTGCCCTCGATGCCCGCCCTGCATTTCACGAAAAAGAAAATAGAACCTATTTTTTCAGGATCTACAACTTGGATGTGGGTTGGAAGATTATCGGAGGAAAATGCATCGTGTGCTCAATCAGGGCCGTGGACGAGCAGGCGCAATAGCGATTGAGAAGGATCGACATTTGTGATCTAGTACTGGGTCATGGGTGATTCTTCCGATGCCACTGCGCCAATGGGTGAACCCGTTCAGCAATTTGCGGTGTTCCTTCAAAATCGCGCAGGCTCCCTTGAGGCCCTGATCCAGCTCTTGAAGCAAGCTCGGGTTGAACTCCTTGGGTTTAGCGTGCAGGATTCCCGCGATGCGACAGTAGCGAGGATCGTTACGAGTGATCCTGACACCGCTCAGCAGGTTTTCCTCGAGAAAGGGGTTCCGCATACAACCGCGGATCTTGTCGTAGTGGCACTGCGACACCCTGTCGAGGAGTTCCAGAAATGTCTTCGCGAACTACGGGCGGCAGAGACCAATCTCGACTTTGCTTACACCCTGTTGCCTCACCCGGAGGGGCTCACTCTGGTTGCCCTGCATGTGGAAGACGTAGAATTCTCCCTTTCTGTCCTTCACAGGGCAGGAGTTAAAATACTCTCTCAGCAGGAGCTCAGCCGGTAGTCTGGCGGGCTCGAATGGTCGGGGTCAGGGAAGGCGCTCGAGTGCTGGCAGCCCCCGCTGAAGAAGGGCCTTGTCAACACTGTCACTTGCCTTGGGATCGAGGTAGATCACGTAAGGAACGTCATCAATCCGAATAGAGTGAACCCCATCTTTTGGGTTCTGGAGAGCAGATACAAGAGACTTCATGTCCGTTATCTTCTGCCCGTTTGCCTCTGTGACGATGCGATTATTGACCTGGTCGTATCCGATGGTGGCTGGCGTTCGGATAACTCGACTGAGGAAGACGAGACGCGACCTCCCCTCCTCGTAGTCCTCCGGGTTGTTGAGTGCGTCCAAAAGATCGAGAGGAGCCCTGCTTCTCCATTCCTTCCCGAAGGCTTCCAGATAGGAGCGAGTGAGTTCCTGAAAAACCAACCCTCCCTTGATGAGATAAGGGGGGGGCTTGTCGTGCATGTGGCCTGGGATGAGGCTGTCAGGCGGACGTCTCAGAGTAGCTTCGAGATTCTTTTCCTTTCCGTCGCGCATGATTACCAGCGCTAGCTTTTCACCAACCTGCTTGGATCCACGGACGAGGTGGCTCCATGAAAGGCGTCCGTAGGATGCATCCTGGTAGTATCCCCGGCGGTCAATGCCGTGGCCATCAAGAGTGAGGATAACATCTCCTTCCTGCAGACCACTTTCCGCGGCACCACTTCCGGGGAGGACACGGCTCACATAAATCCCTCCCTGGTCCTCGCGCAGTCCGAGCCATTTCCTGAACTGAGGGTCCTCAGTGAGCACCGTTGCTATCCCGAGGGAGGGGAACCCTTCATGGGTGCCACCTCTGACATCCTTGAGGAATTGATTCAGGATATCTGGAGAGACAACATCACAGATCTGGTCCTTAGAATTGTAGCTTGCCAGGATGCCAATGAGTTTGCCGTCCCGTGTGACCGGGAGAGTATAACTGCTGGATGCACTCTGCATGGAGGCCTTGACCTCATAACAGAGAAAGAAGTGTCCGCTCGCAAAAGTGGAGAGGAGATCGACGGAGCGAATGGAGCCCGCAGTCCTTATCGCATCACCATTGTCCTCAAGTTGCCAGATATCGACTTCTTCACCGGGCTTTGCGGAACCTCCGGTCGGGAGTGTTCCGAGAGTCTTGATCCATTCGCCATCAGCTCCGGCCTCTGGTTTCAGTAGTGCCAGGTTGGCTTCGTAATCAATGGCGATGACCTCCGCGGGGACGGTATGGGCTCCGTCAGCAGACTCGAACTCGATATAGGTGGCATTGGCCGCCATTTCGCCGGTAGTGAGGATGTTTCCGTCCTCCAGGACGGCGCCAAGCCCACGGCGGCGGCTGGGCTGGTTAAGCTCCCAGGGCTGAGCGACATTGTGGGTCTGGATAGTTGTGTTGATGCGGAGCAGTCCCTCGGATTCCGCAGCCGCGTGGGCTGGGTTAGAGAGGCAGATCGCTCCTCCGATCGAGAGCAGGAGGGCAAGAAAGGGTAAATAGTTGCAGGACATGGTCAGGATGCAGGTTGTTTTTCACCGAGATAGTGAGATCGGAAGATCCCATTCTGTTTCATGATTCTCTTGTTTGCAGAGTCAACTTCGGCAGCAGGAATGACAATTGGGCGAGCCAAGCCGTTGCACTTGATAGTGATGAACTCAGGCAGATTATCAGCGTAAAGGAGCTCATAGGCATGATTCAAGTCCCTGACCTTTTCTCCGTTGATTTCGTCAACTACGGTTCCCTTGAAACCCGTGATGAAGGAAGTTAACCGGTCACTTTCTACTCTAGTAATAACTACGACATCCTCGCGCTCTTTAAAAATCGCGTCTTCTACGTAGTTCTGGAAAATTTTGCGGACCCGGGGGCTGTCAAACCCATAGGTCGAGTAGAGATTACGGTCCAGTGGTTGGAAGACCAGACCTGCGAAGAAAACAAAGCGGGGCCGCTCGCCGTAACGGACCGCATAGATGCGGGAGTGTGGAAAGGCCTTTAGCGTGATGGTAACGTTCTTCTTCTCTCCCTTGCGAAGAAACTCAAGGGCGACTTCATCTCCGGCGAATTTTCGTTCCACAACTTCATGGAGGACCACTTTTTCTCCCTCTACTTCGATATTACCTGCGTTATCAACGGGTTTTCCGTCGATGGAGAGAAGGACGTCTCCGGGTTCCATGATTCCGTCGCATGGCCCAGTCGGCAGGACGGAGGCGACCATCACTCCCAGGCCGTTTTCAGGAACTTGGAGAGCTTTCCGCATGGCCGGGTTGAAGAGAGGGAACTCAGTGATACCTAAATCCACATATTTGTCGTAGCTTCCATCCCCAACGTCCTTCAGGAACCGTTTGATCACAGGGGTGGGAATCATGTAGCCGGTGTTGTCTGCCTGCCGCAGGCCCTGGAAGGCAACTCCCACTACCTTGCCGTCCTGGAGAACCGGGCCGCCCGAGTTACCGGGGTTGATCGCAGCATCGATCTGTACGACAAGGTGTGAGTCGACGATGGAGTGTGCATAGGGACGAAAGTCAATACGTGAGACAACCCCCCGGGTGACCGAAATACGGTCTCCTCCTACCGGATAGCCAATTGCCCGGACTTGGCTTTCCAACGCGGGGACGTCTCCAAATTCCAGATACTTGAGACCTTCAAAGGGTGTCTCATCTTCAACCTCCAGCAGGGCAAGATCACAGTCATGGGCGATGTGGATAACACGGGCCGGGTGCTTCTGGGCTGAGCCCCGCCGGGTGATGAGGACGCGGTTGGCATTGGACACCACATGAGCATTGGTCATGAACTGATTAGGGCCGATCATGAAGCCGGAGCCTGTACCTCCTCCAAACCGACCTGAGTTCCAAGGGGTGCGGTAGTCAGCGGACTGAGTGGCACACTCGATCCGTACCACCGATTTATAGATGTCCGCATTGGCCGCAGCCGGGCCTTTCTGCCCCATGGAGAATGGACCAGAGCACAGCAATACGGCACCGCCGACTGGCAGCAGAAGTTTCTTCATGGCGGCAAGCTAGGCGTATTTCGCCCGGAATAAAGCGGAATCCGGGATTAACTTGAACGCTAGACGTTGAAGCGGAACTCAATCACGTCTCCATCCTGCACC
Organism: Roseibacillus sp.; assembly: GCA_029242545.1. Lineage (GTDB taxonomy): Bacteria > Verrucomicrobiota > Verrucomicrobiia > Verrucomicrobiales > Akkermansiaceae > Roseibacillus_B. The sequence goes on along the minus strand of JAQWTV010000055.1, from coordinate 291 downwards.
TCATATTCTTTTCCCTCTATCCGAAGTTTGCCGACATCTCGAGCCGCGGCTTTGGACCCTGCCTCCACCATGTCCTTATAAGAGCACACCTCTGCGGCGATAAACCCACGTTCAAAATCTGTGTGAATGACACCTGCAGCGGCGGGGGCTTTCGCTCCTGCAACGACAGTCCATGCGCGGCTCTCTTTTTCACCGGCAGTGAGAAAGGTGCGCAATCCGAGGAGGCTGTAAACACCCCGGATCAAGGCAGCAGCACCAGAGTCCGTAACTCCCATTTCGGCAAGAAACTCG